>JBBQPD010000418.1:0-5855 GCA_038331535.1 Gemmatales bacterium
GGGTAACTCATCACTTGCCGTTCGGGTAAACTATTTCTTGCCGCTCGCCTTACAAGTTGCGGATCGTTGCCTGAACCTTTTTCGGTCCGAACGAACAATTGCAAAACAATTGGATGAGGCATGAGAAGCGATGCCACTGGATGAGAAGAGGGTCGGGAGAAACCGTCATGAGCAACGACGACTTGCTGGACCGTGCTGCTTCCACCATCGCCTCGGCTGATGCCTTGTTGATCGGCGCCGGCGCCGGCATGGGCGTCGATTCGGGACTGCCCGATTTTCGCGGCGACAAGGGCTTCTGGAACGCCTATCCCCCCTATGCCGCGCTCGGCCTGAACTTCGTCGCGCTGGCCAATCCGCGCTGGTTCAAACAGGATCCCGAACTCGCCTGGGGCTTCTACGGCCATCGCCTGAACCTCTATCGTCAGACTGTCCCGCACGCCGGCTTTCAGATCCTGCACAAGTGGGCGGAGCGCATGCCACACGGCAGTTTCGTCTACACCTCAAACGTCGATGGCCACTTTCAGCGGGCCGGCTTTCCCGAAGAACGAGTCATGGAGGTCCACGGGGCGATCGAGTGGCTTCAGTGTACTCGGACGGAGTGCAAGGCGGGGCTGTGGCATGTTGATCCGGCCGGGCCATCGCCTGTCACGATCGACGAGACGACGATGCGGGCCGTCGCCCCGTTGCCGGTCTGTCCGGTCTGCTCCGCTCTGGCGAGGCCAAACGTGTTGATGTTCGGCGACGCCGAATGGCAGGAAAGCCGGACGTGGGAGCAAGAGGTGCGCTTCAACGAGTGGCGGGCAACGCTTACGGATGCGAGGCTTGCTGTCGTCGAATGCGGAGCGGGGACCGCTATTCCGAGCGTGTGCAACTTGTGCGAGTATGTGGCCCATCAGTCCAGAAGTAAGCTGATCCGTCTCAATGTCCGCGAGTCGGACGTGCCACTCGGGCAGATGGGGCTGCCGCTCGGCGCGCTGGAGGCACTGGAGGCCATCGACGCTCGCTTGCCGAAGGCGTGAGGCGCTTTCGGCCGTGACACGAATGTGTCGCACTGAAAATGGAGAGCGGTCCCTTTAACGACCTCAGAGAAGATGATTGCACGGGGTCGCAATACGGTGTACAACAGTTCGGAATGAGTCTGTTTCCAGGGCGCGCTATTCAATGCGGGCAACCAACCTTGAGGCTCCCCCTCATGAATCATCCCGTGAATTGGCGAGTGCGAATCGGCCTGGCCTGCCTGGCTAGTTTGGCCTGTCTTCCACAGTTGCCGGCCCAGCCGGTCGACGCGAAACAAGAGGCCAAGCTGTACGGCAACGTCCTCAAATCGTGCGTCTGGATCGTCTTGCCTATCCCCTCGAAGCCGGGGACCCTGGTATTCGATGAAGGCTCGGGCTATGTGGTCGATGCCAGGCAACGTCTGGTCCTGACCAACTATCATGTGGTCGGCAAGAAAACCGACGTGCTGGTGATTTTCCCGCAGTACGCCGGCGGCAAGCTCGTGAAGGAGCGCAATGCCCACATGCCGCTCATCGCCAAGCGCACGGGGACGCCCGGCAAGGTGCTGGCGGTGGACGCCCAACGCGACCTCGCCTTGATCCAACTGGCGGCGTTGCCGAAGGGGACGCCGGGGCTGCCGTTTGCCGCCGAGGCGACCAAGGGTGAGCGCGTCTACAATCTTGGCAATCCGGGCGAGGCGGATTTGTGGCAATTCACGGCCAGCATAGTGCTGAAGGTGGAATCATTCAAAGCAGTCAGCAAGAAAGGCGAACTCGAATTGATGCTCGACATGACGATGGTGGAAACCGACGACGCGACCGCCAAGCAAGGTCAAAGCGGCAGCGTCCTCGTCAATGCCAGAGGGCAGGTCGTCGGCGTCTTGCAGGGCAATTCGCAGAAAGACCCGAAGACCACACTGTTCGTTGCCCTGGAGGAAGTGCGCGCTTTCCTGACGGCCAACCCTGTGAAGGAAAAGTGACCCCATCCGGCACGGTCAGCGACAACTCGCCTGATGCGACCGAGATCAGCCTGGCACCTTATCGACCTCGCTTTCAGTTGCTGGTGCCTATTCGCTCCTTCAACTTCTCGGCGAACGGCCGGCGTGAGCCGGCTGGTTGTACCCTCACCAGCCGGCTTACGCCGGTCGTTCGCCAGGAAACCCGGTCCCTTCACTCCGCGGCGCGCTCGTACTGGGCGGCCAGGCCGGCGAGCGTCATGCTCGTCGTGATGGCGTCGTGAGGGATCAGCAGATAGTGCCACGGTTTGCCGTTGTGAGTCTTCTCGTGGTCCGTGGCCGCCCGGCACCACTCCACTGCCACGCGCGCCTTGTTCAGCACCTCGTCTTTCGTCATCTCGTCGGCCCGTTTCGGCTCGCACAGGTACTTTGCGGTTGACGACTCGACGACGAAGTCCGGCTCATAAGTGTGGCCGTCGCGGAGGAAGATTTTGAACTGGCCGCGCACCGGCTTGAACCACTTCAGACCCTCGTCCGGCTCATCCTCCAGCAGGATCGCGAATTGCTTCTCGGCGTTGGAGCCGAACTTCTGCTGGGCGTACAAACAACGCTTGAAACCCGTGAAGATCAACTTCGGCACCTCGCTCAGCGGCGCGACCGGGGCGCGGAAGTTGCGTGCCGACTCCCCAAACGGCATCGTCAGCGGAATCTGCCGCGGCGCCTCGAAACCCTGGTTCACCTTTATCTCGTAGCCGTCGCTCTTCTCCCAGCGATGCGCCTGCATCTGCGCGTGGATCAGGTTCACCAGCGGACGCTGATAATACAGCAGCACGTTGCGCACGGCGTCATCGTCTGGGAGGTACGAACGCAGATGGGCGACCACCTGGCTGCACCAGCCGTAGAGCTGTTCGGCGTGATTGTCGTAACAGACGTCGTCGAAGTCGATCAGGCCGCGAATCAGGTAGTCTTCCAGCTTCGCCTCGTGGACCGGCAGCCCGACGTTCGACAGGAACTCGCGGGCGTTGTCGAGCAGGTGCTGGATCAGGATGTTCTGACTGACCGGCTGGTAGTGTACGTTCCCCAGGCTCAACTCGAAATCGTGGTAGCCGCTCGTCACCTCGCCTTTCGGCACCACGACGATACGCGGAATATCGATTGTCCTTGCGACGTACAGGTCGATGGCGCGGGCGGCGACCTCGGCGACGTCCGGGCCGACCTCGACGCCAGGCAGCAGCGCCTGTGCCGGGGCAAGGTTGGCGCGCACTCGTTCGACGATCTCATCTCGGATCGCGGACGACTGCAGCGCCGCCGCCCCCGGCACCCGCGCGGGGTCGCGCTCGTAGCGGCGAATCGCGTTCAGTGTCTCGCGGGCCACCTGTTGCTCGGCGAGGGTCGCGAACAGGGGGACGGCGGGTGTCGCGGCCGCGACTGTCCCCGGCATCGGCTCGCCGACCTGGTCGAACAGAAGCGGGTTGACGTTCACCGTCTGCTTCGGCTCCACGTCCACATCGCGGCCGATCACCAACTGTTGCATACGCAGCACCGAACCGGGCTTGTTGGCCTCGTCGATGATTTCCTGAAACCGATCGTGAGCCACAATCGTCAACCGATCGACGGCCCTCACTCCCGTGCGCTCGCCGTAGGGCAGCCGCAGTCCACGGCCGATCGACTGCTCGACCAGCGTCCGCGAGTCGGCCGCCCGCAACGGCACGATGGTGTACAGGTTCGTGACGTCCCAGCCTTCCTTGAGCATGTTGACGTGAATGACAATCTCGGTCTTGTTGTCCGGCGACTCAACCGACAGCAACTGGCGCACCGTCTCGTCCTTCTCCTCCGCTCCCTGCTTCGAGTGGACCGTGATGACGCGATCCTTGTAGTGGCCTCGGAAGAACTCGGGACCTTCGATCTTCGCCTTGAGCGCGGTCGCGTGTTCCACGTCCTTGGCCACCACCAGCATGAACGGCTTGACGATCGGCTTGTTGAACGTGCGGGCGTAGACCTCCAGTTCGACCTTGGTATGCTCGTGCAGGCGGATGCCGTCTTCGAGCTTCAACTGTTCGAGCTGTTCGGGGGTGTAATCCTTCGCCACGAAGTTCTCGCGGGTAGCGACGGCCGGCTCCTTGACGAAGCCGTCGTGCATCGCCTGGGCCAGCGGATAACTGTAGACGACGTTCTTGAAGGGAATCGTGTGCTGGCCCTGCTCGATCTGGGGCGTCGCGGTCAGCTCCAGCCCCAGCACCGGCCGCAATTCGTTCAGCACGCGCACGCCCGCGCCGCCGCGATAGCGGTGCGACTCGTCCATCAGCAGCACGAGATCATCGAGGGCGGCCAGGTAGTCGAAATAGCTCTCGCCGATGTATTCGCTCAGTGTGCGGATGCGCGGCGATCGGCCGCCGCGCACTTCGCTGGAAATCTTGGCGATGTTGAAGATGTTGACGTCGATGCCGCGGGCCAGGGCGGGGAACTGGCCCGGCTGCACGACGCTGCCCTTCTGGTAGTTGTCGCCGGTGATGATGGCCGGCGGCGCAGTCACGAACTCGGCGATCCCCGTGAAGACGTATTTCGGCGTGTTGGGCGTGAAGTCGCGGATCAGTTTGTCGTAGATCGTCAGGTTCGGGGCCAGGACGAAGAAATGGTTGATGCCGTGTTCCAGGTGCAGGTAGGCGATGAAGGCGCCCATCAGGCGCGTCTTGCCGACGCCGGTGGCCAGGGCGAAGCAGAGCGAGGGAAACTCGCGCTCGAAATCGCTGACGCCGGGATAGGTCTTCTGAATGGCAGCGAGGGCGGCCGCGGGATCGGTGTCCTTGTGCAGAGGGAACAGGTCCGCGACGCCGGCCAGGATTTCCAGGGCCGTCCGTTGCGGCGGGCGCAGGCTGAGGCGGCTGCTGACGTTGTCCAGATGGCGATTCATGGGCGCCTCATTTCTCGTTCGCGCCGTCAAACAGTGTCGGGCCGGCGACGGGCTGCCGGCCGCGTCTTGGCGCGGCGGGACGCGCGTGGTTCGCCGGCTGATGATCGTTCGGCGCGGGCGTGGCCGGCAGGTTGGCGACGTTCAGACTGTAGTCGTCATGGCCGAACTCGCAGCGATGGAGCAGCGCCCGGGGGATCTTCTTGACCGTCAGGTTCGGGTAGGGCAGCTCGCCGAGCGCAAACGCCTTGCAGCAGACGAGGAGAGTGCGTTCGGGACCGACCTCTTCGCTGAGCTGGGCGAGCTGACTTTTCGTGAGGGTCTGCGTGGTGGTGCAGATGAAATCGCGTTCGGTCGAGCGGCCCTGCTGCCAGTAGACGTCGGTGGGGGCGTAGGTGAAGCCCTCATGCTTGCACATCGCCTCGGCGAGCATCTCGGCGTTGTATTCGGGATTGATGACCCAGTGTCCGTGGGTGTCCTTCCTGAACAGCGACGGGGCGAGGCGATAGTAGCGAAAGCCGCCGCCGCCCTGCCAGCCGGCCGATTCGGTGACGCCGCCAGGGTCCTTACCGTCGATGACCTTCTTGAGGCGTGGGATGATATGCGTGTGGCAGTGTTCGCCGAGTTCGACCATGATCCAGCGCCGGCCCATTTTGTGGGCGACAGCGCCGGTTGTGCCGGAGCCGGCAAAGGAGTCGAGAACGATGTCGCCTGGGTTAGTGGCGATATCCAGCACCCTCTTGATCAATCGCTCAGGTTTCGGAGTGTCAAAGGCATCGACCTTTCCGAATAGTTGATGGATTTCTTTCTTTGCTTCGTCGGTGTGTCCACATTCGTCGTGCGGCCACCACGTCCACGGCACCATTCCTTCCACTTCGGTCAAATATCGGATCACGTTGGGCTGCCCGTCGCCGCTCTTACCAAACCAGATCCGCCCTGATGCAAGTAAAGCATGGTAGTGATCCTCTGTCGTACTCCAGCATCGCCCTTCAGGAG
>JBBQPD010000419.1:0-5838 GCA_038331535.1 Gemmatales bacterium
GCGTTTCCATCCTCTATTACACCAAGTATCCCGACCCGTTCGTCGATCCGACCGACCCGGCGCAGCTGGCGAACAAGGACCGGCGAACTCCCGATTATTTCGAGGATTTCGACAACCTCACCGATGTGCCCGGCGCCAGCAACAACGTCGTGACGATCCTCAACAGCTCGTCGCAGCTGTTGCGCGTGGCCTGGGGCAACAAGACGCCGGCGCCGGTGCCGGCCCAGAACTTCGCCCGTCTGGCGGGGGGAACGGACCCTGCCGCCGGCGTGACGGCGGCCGAGTTTGAGGGCAATAACGATCCCATCCTGGATGCGAACCTCTTCCCGGACGAGCCGGTCGGCCGCGGCCTGGCGGCGCTGGACAACATCGACGAGGTCTCCCTCCTGATCGCGCCCGACGAAGTCCGCTCCGGCCTCAGCCCCTTCGTCAGCCAAATGGTCATCAACCACTGTGAGGTGATGAAGGACCGCTTTGCCATCGTGTCGGCGCCGCAAGTGCCGACGACTCCGACCCAGGTCAACGTGGTCCAGGACACCACGTTTGGGGCGTTCTACTTCCCCTGGATTTACGTCTACGATCCCTCGCAGAACCGCGCGGTGTTGGTCCCGCCGACGGGCCAGGTCGCCGGCATCTTCGCGAAGACCGACGTCGAGCGCGGCGTCCACAAGGCTCCGGCCAACGAGGTGGTGCTCGGCGCGACCGACCTGCAACTTCCCCTGCCCAAGGGCGTGCAGGACGTGCTGAATCCCAAGGGGGTCAACTGCATCCGCGACTTCCGCGTCGCCGGGCGCGGCATCCGTCTGTGGGGAGCGCGCACCATGTCGAGCGACCCGAAATGGCGCTACATCAACGTGCGCCGGCTGTTGCTGTACGTCGAGAAGTCAGTCGATCGCGGCACGCAGTGGGTCGTGTTCGAGCCGAACGACGAGCCGCTCTGGGCCAAGGTGCGCCGCAACCTGAGCAACTTCTTGGTGCGCGTCTGGAAGAGCGGCGCCCTGATGGGGACGACGGAGGTGCAGGCCTTCTTCGTCAAGTGCGACCGCACCACCATGACGCAGGACGACATCGATAACGGCCGGCTGATCTGCTACATCGGCATCGCGCCGGTCAAGCCGGCCGAGTTCGTCATTTTCCGCATCAGCCAGAAGACGGCCGATGCCCAGGCATGAAATCCAGGAGAGAGGTGACCCATGGCCGCGACAGGCACTCGCAACGATCCCTACGCCTCGTTCAACTTTCTCATCGAGCTGGACGGAGTCGGCACCGTCGCCGGCTTCTCCGAGTGTTCGGGGTTGACGACCGAGACCGCCGTCATCGAGTATCGCAATGGCGACGAAACGAACACCGTGCGCAAATTGCCGGGTTTGAAGAAGTTCACGAACATCACCCTGAAGCGCGGCTACACGGCCGACAAGCAGCTCTGGGAGTGGCGCAAAAAGGTGATGGACGGCAAGACCGAGCGGCAGTCGGGCGCGATCGTCCTGCAAGACGAGGGAAGGCAGACGGCCCTGCGCTGGACGTTCCGGGAGGGATGGCCGTGCAAGTGGGAAGGCCCGTCCTTCAACGCCAAGAACAACGACGTCGCCATCGAGACGATGGAGATCGCCGTGCAGGCTCTCGCGCTGGACGCCTAAGCAAATGCGACGAGAGCTAGCGCGCGGTGCCGCGTCTGAAGCCGCGGTATTGACTGAAAGCTGACAGCTAAAAGCTGATAGCTCTCAGCCAATCACTTGGACTGCTGTGCGGGTGGCATGCCCCATACGCTCCAACTTAAGGCTCAGACACCGAATACAGGCCGCTGGAAGTGCCGCAAATTTTCTCCCGGTGCCCCAAAATGACGATTTCGCGTCCGCTCAGGAAGTCTCCCGCTCTTAAGTTGGAGCATATGGGGCATGGCACCCGACGCTTCTCTCGATAGAAAGCGTGCCCGTCCCTCTTTCTCAAGAGCAGAGTCAGACCGTGTGCGGGCGTGGCGGACATGCGCGGCGCCTTCCGCAAGGTCTTGAATGGCTAGAGCTTACGTTGCCAAGTATGTCCGCCAGCCGTGGCGGACATACCCGGAGCATGACGGAGCTAATTCCGGCCCACCTACATGCAGTTGCGGAACGGTCATCCAGTCGAAACTTGGAAATCATTTTCGCATCGTTGCTCCCGCCGCGGTAACTATCTCGAATTCGCACGGACCCTTGCTCTGCCCCGTCGTGGCTTTACTTTGAATAATGAGGCCAGACAACCGCCTGGGAGGCAATCCGGGCACGAGACATGCACTCTCGTCCTCCTCTCGCTCGCCTTCGCTTCTTTGGCCGCGGCACCGCACCGGGGCGAACGCTGAACTACCGGGAGAACGACGGGATGCCGAAGCGCATTGATCTCTGGGCGCGCTTGTCGTTACTGCTGGCGCTGGGCCTGGCGATCGTGGGGCTGTGTCTTCAGCAGCGAGGCGTGGCGCCGTTCTGGGGCGGCCTGTTGCTGGCCTTCGGCGAGGCGGCGCTGGTCGGCGGCCTGGCCGACTGGTTCGCCGTTCGCGCCCTCTTCGTCCATCCGCTCGGTCTGCCGTTCCCTCACAGCGCCCTCATCCCGCGCAACCGCCGCCGCATCACCCGCGAAATCCGCGACTTGATCCTCAAGGAATGGCTGCCGCTGTCGGTGCTCCAGGCGCGCGTCGAGGCGTTCGACTTCATCGGCTCCGACCTGCTTCCCCTCCTTGAGCCGTTGCGACCGCCGGTGCGGACGTTCCTGCGCGACCTCGGCCGCGAGTTGCTCACCCGTTTCACGCCGGCCGACCTGGCGCCGCTCGTCGCCCGCGGCCTCGCCGGCGCTCTCATGTCGGAGAACCTGCGCCCTCTCCTCGCCGACCTGTTGCGCGGGGCGCGCGAACGACGCCTGATGGAACCGCTGCTCGACGACGGTTTGCGGCGAATGCTCGAGTGGTCCCGGTCGCGCGAAACCTGGCACCTCATCCGCCGTCATGTCGAACGTGCTTCGGACTCGTATCAGAATCGTGGGCTGGCCCGCACCCTGGCCTTTAGTGCCGCCGAGTGGTTCGGCGGCCTCGACCTCGACGGCGCGACCACAGACATTCAGATCGAAATCCATCGCTTTCTCGGCGATCAGCTGATCGGCCCGAGTCCGCTCAAGGACGCCGTCGAGAATGGTCTCGCTGGCGTCGAACAACGATTACGCGACGACCCGGAATACCTCGCTGCGTTTCGAGCCGACGTGTTCGCGCAGGACGGGGCCAGCTCTCTCGCTCCGCCTCTGGAAGCGCTGTTGTCTTCGCTCCGCGCAGAAGGCCTGCGCGAGTTGGAGCGCGACAATTCCCAGCTGCTGACTGGCGCGCTCGCGTTTCTCGACGAGTGGGCCAACCGTCTCGGCGACGACGGGAAACTGCGCGAACAGCTCAACGGCTGGTTCCGGCGCCTGGCGTCTTCGCTGCTGGAGCGCCATCATCCGCTGCTGGGCACCCTCGTCGAGGAGCAGATGGACTGCTTCACAGACGACGCGCTGACGGAGCTCATCGAATCGCGCGTCGGCGAGGATTTGAACTGGATTCGGTTGAATGGCACGTTCGTCGGCGGCCTCATCGGCGCCGGCCTGTATCTGATTTACAAGCTCGTTATCGTCGGTTAGATTCTTATCTCTGAGCTTCTCCGCAAGATGCGGAGAAGTTCAGCCGAGTTCTGACTGACAGCTAACAGCTATCAGCTAACAGCTTTCAGCCAGACTGGTTTTGTGTGGTTGCTAACTCGTTGCGGCTTGGCCTGGCGGGCATCCAAGAATTAGCCACCACCCTCAGCCGTTTCCGCGATTGACCTCACAAAGCTCCGCGACCGTCTCACACAGGATCAGATCCTCCGGGCCGGAATCAGCCGCCTTGCGGAAACGGTACTGGTGAAAGAAGGCCTGCCACATTTCCTTCTGCATCTTGTCGGCGCCGCCCGGTTGGGCCGCGTCGGGGAGGCGAACCCGGAGCATCGTCTTGGGTCTGCCAAGCTTCTGTAGGGGCGTGAGGATCGCCGGTTTGAGCAGCCCTTCCATGCACTTGCGACCGATGCCGATGTTTCGGTAAGCGCCGCGCACCCACACCAGCAACTCGAATTCGTCCGGTATGACGGCCCCCGAGGCGTCTTTCGGCTGCCAGACGACAACCGCGCCGCACGGGTATTTATCCTTCGTCCACACATCCGGCTCCGGGTCTGTCTCCGAAATGACCGCGAGCATCCACACGGCCGGTTCGCCGTTGAGCGTCGCCGCATCCCGCCGGCGCTGGTCCAGCGCCGGCTGCGTCGGCCACTCCAGGGTGAACTCCGCGCCCAGTGCCGACCACGCCGCCATCTGTGCCGGGTCGGTCGTGAGAAGGCGTTTCCCCTGTGGCCGGCCCCTGTCCAACCGCAGCGCTTCTTCGCAGAAGCGCACGAATTCCTTGCCGAACTCACTGCGCAGCGCCAGCCAGTGGGCGCGGAACACTGCGGAGTTGGCCCAGCGTCGGAAGGTACTCATCCAGCCGCGGTTGAGCGGGTGAGCGTGATATCCTTCCAGACGGACGGTGAGGAAGGCGTCTTCCATCACCTGCAGCATCTGGCTGACTGCATGGACCTCCGCCCGGGCGCGGGCCGCTTTGACCTCCGGAGACAGTGCCGGTTCCGCAATCTGCATTGCCTTGATCTCCGGGAACAGCGTCCGGCTGAAGTTCGCCAGGTTGTCGTCTTCCCGCAAGGCTGCCTCCAGGTCCATGCACGCCTTGACGGACTCCAGGTAGTTCTCCTCCAGAGACGGCGGCGGCGGGAACCAGCGCTGATGCAGGTTGGCGAAGAACTGTTGGACGACCGCGCGATGGACGGCGTCCGTCATCGTATCGGAGCGGTCCACGTCGCGCATCGCCGGTCCAAATACCTCGTGGGCGACGTGATAACCCAGTGCTCGATAGCTCTCGAATTGCGACTCGCTGAAGAACTGGTCGGCCGTCGGTTGGTGCGGGAAGTCCGGGTGCGCCGTCTTGTAGTTCAGCACATCCGAAGGCTCGTCGCCGGTCAGCGAGGTTTTGACGTAGACCAGTACTCCCGGTACGGCCTTGGGGTCGAGCTGGTCGTACCCGATCTTGCCGATGGCGCAGTGCCACTTGCTGTAGCCGTCCACTCCGGGCTTGATCGGCGACACGTCGATGTCGATCGGCACTCCCAGGTCGCTGCGGCATTTGCGGATGAGGCCGCCGAGGTCGTCGAAGGCGTAATCGCCGTCCTGGTCGCCGTCCAGGACCACGATGTAACGGCACTGGCGGCGCACCAGCTCGTAGACGCCGAGGTTTTCAAAATGACCTCCGTCGGAGAGGTAGACGTAATTGCTGTGGCGGTTCGTGCGGCCGAATAGCTCATCCCAGAGCAGACCCAAGGCCCAGCGCGGCTCGCCCTGGGTCCACCGGTTGAGCTGGGGGTTGCCCAGCCAGGCGCCGACGCGGACGTTGAACAAGGTCAACAGGGCAGTCACCGCGGGGGAGGAATGGTAGCCCATGTTCGGACTGGCCGCCGCGCCGGAGGTGGCGACGGCATCGCCGATCGTGAGGTCGTTGGCGTACCTCGGCAGCGGCCGGTAGTCGGTACTCTTGCTGCCGCAGAAGGCCGGCGACAGCAGGAACGCCTCGGCCATGCGCTCCTGATAGGCCAGCTCGTCGCCGTGGACCAGGTTGAGCGCGGTGTTGACGAGCAGATAGGGGCCGCGGTAGGAGGGCTTTTCCCCGACGTTCGCTTCCTTCCGCCGCGCCACCTCGTCCGGCGGCAGGGCCGGCCCGATGCGCAGGTCGTGCAGCGGTAGGTCGTCAAGGGGATCGAAGCCGGTAAC
>JBBQPD010000420.1:0-5832 GCA_038331535.1 Gemmatales bacterium
CTGCGCAGCGGGTCTCGGACCTGGCCATCCGTGCGCCTTCGGTTATCCACGGTTTCATTACTTGCCAAGGGCAGCGGTACGCCCGCAAGACCATGACAAACATCTGCTCGTCGGTCCGCGGCTTCCTCACGCACCTCTACCGCAGAGGCGTCGTCACACGTGACCTCGGCCTGGTGGTGGTTTCTCCACGTCTCTTCCGGCACGAACAGTGTCCTCGGTTCCTCACTCGCCTGGAGGTCGAGGCGGTGCTCGCGACCTTTAACCGGCAGGAGGCGCGGGGCCGGCGGGATTACGCCATGGTGCTGCTGCTGGCGACCTATGGCCTCCGTGGCATCGAGGTCATTCGCTTACGTCTGGACGACATCGACTGGCGCGGCCAGAGGCTCTACATCCGTCAGCGGAAGGCGGGCAACCATACATCTATCCTCTGACCGAACCTGTGGGGAATGCCCTCCTGTCCGATCTGCAGCACGGCCGCCCCAACAACAAGCATCGCCAAGTCTTTCTGACGTTCCGCGCCCCGTTCCTGCCACTTACTCCCAAAGGTGCCTTGCCCAACATCGTGTGCAAGCACATGGCCCTGGCCGGTGTCCAAGTCGAACGACCGGGTACGCACACGTTTCGCTACTCCTGTGCACAGCGCTTGGTGGAGCAGGGCATACCACTTTAGGCCGTGGCGATTTCCTCGGCCACCAGGACTGCAGCTCTACCTACCGCTATACGATGATCGCCAGCGCTCAGCTTCGGGAGGTCGCCTCTGGCGACGGGGAGGACCTCCTAGGAGCGACAACACCAGAGGCTGCGTGGTGGATCGGGCCGCCGCGGAGCGCGTCTTGGACGAGCGCTTGGACTCCCTGGGAGGGCAAAGTCAGCGGAACCGTCTCCAGCACCAGAGCACGATCCGCCAGTTCTTGAAGGACCGCGCGGTACCCCAGGACGACGATGGCCGACGCCTGGTCCTCAGCGAGTCCCGGCTCCTTCAGTGGCGGATCGAAGACGCGCGGGGCCGAACAGCAGCAGCTCTCCGTACCGAACTGACGGCTCTGGGCCGTTACGCGCAGGCACTCGCCTCTGTCGGCCTAGTTGGCAGAGATCTCCTGGCCATGCTGCGGGCTGCGCACGGCAATCTCAATCACTCGGCTCTGGCTGAGGCTCTCCACGTTCCCGATGCTGAGAGCGTACTCGCCACACTGCGGGCAGAGCACCTCTCAACGACACCGCCTGAAGTGAACTTGGCCGAGGCGAAGAGAACCTTGGACCATCTCGTTACTGAGTTGCGCGGGCGAACGCGAGCCTGCGCGAATTCGTACCGCTGCACGAGCGGCCGGCTTCTGGCCCGCCTGAGTGAGCCCCAGGAAGTCCCGGGCCAATGCCTGCACCTGGATGAGCCTAACCTCCGGCGTTGGCTCGTCAAGGATGTCGCTGGCCGGAGCGTCCGAACCGCCCGGGTGCGGCTGCGCGTGCTCAGCCGTTACCTGCACGCACGCACTCAGGCCGGCCTGCTGGAGACAGACCCCTTGGCCGAGTTCAAGGCTCGCCACGGGCATCGGAGCTGGGAACATCTCATCCCAGCTTTGCAGTCGGCCGATCCCGACCTGGCGCTGGCCAGGCTGCGCGGCCCTCCGCCACCGCCGGATCCTCTGGCCGCTCACGTGAAATCCTACGTGGAACTGCAGCGGTCTCTTGGCCAGGAGTTCTACGTCACCGCGCGCATTCTGGAGGATTTCGATGATTTCCTGCGGTCCGACGTTGTCCCCGCGCTCCACGCGGTCACCCAGGACCACGCCACGCGATGGCTTAGAGTCTGTCCCACAAGTGGGTTCTACGAGCCGCGACCGTCAGGGAGCGTTGGCAACATGCCGCAGAAAACGCTCCCTGACGGTCGCGGCTCGTAGAATGCGTCCCCTTGTGGGACAGACTCTTAGCGCCATAACCTGTAACCCCTCCACGCGCCGGGTTAGGGCACGGGCCGTTCGGCGGTTCTTCGCGCACCTGCACCATTGTGGTGTTGTCCCAGTGAACCCCATTCTGCCCCCGTCCCTGACTGAGGAACGGCTGCCGGCCTGGTCATTCCGCCCGTTCATCTTCACTCCACAGCAGATGGCGGCGCTCCGCGACCGGGCCCGACGTCTGCCCAGAAGCTGCTTCTGTCCGATCAAGCCTCAGACCTGTCACACGATGCTCGTGCTGCTGTATGCCCTGGGCCTGCGGCATGGCGAAGTACGGCGCCTCTGTATCCGCGCTGTCGATTTCACGCGCGCGGTGTTGTCCATCCGCCAGACCAAGTTCCACAAGAGCCGCTACATCCCCTTCGGCCCCAAAGTAGGGGAATGTCTCCGGCAGTTCCGCGACGTCCGCCGCACCGTTCTGCAACCGCTGCGCGACGACGACCCGCTATTCGTGACGTTGTGGCGTGCCCCCGTTTGGGTGCGCTTCTTGATGGCCGCCTGCCGCCGCATCTTGCACGACCCGGACATCCCAGGGGCCGAGAGTCCGCGTCGGCCGCGACTGCATGACCTGCGTCACACCTTCGCCGTCGGCCGCCGTAAGCGGCGGCCAAATACTTGACAACGCCGCTACAATGGTCTTAAATGGACTGCCTGACATGAAAAAATGTAACTATGTGCGTTTGATCTTCAGCCCCCCATCCTCGGATGGCGAGTTAATTTCAGGCGACTAGGATCTACTTCCCCCAGCTAAAAAACCTTCCACGATGATCCTGCACCGTGTTCGAGGTGGAACATTCCCGCCCATGTCCTCCCAAAATCGGTTTCCCCGCGTTGAGAGATAAATCTTGGACCGCCGGTAAGAAAACCGGCGGTCTAGCGTCTCGTTCGGTCACTCTTATCCTTAGAGGAACTTTGACGGAACTACCGACTTCGCATGGGCCGTGCCTGAAGGGGCGGCGACGCGCGAGACACTCGAACAGGAACGGGGTTAATGTATGAACAAGTGATGAGAACATGGACGCCGGGCCGAGCAGCACCGGGAGGAACCCTGCCCCGGTTATCCGCTTCCGGACGAGTGTGACGAGTTTGCCACACGCGCTGCTTCTCATTTTTCTTGCTGGCCTACTGGACGGCTTGTACTGTAATTGTCTATACGATACGGTTTCCCTCGTAGATAACCTACTCCACCCAAGTTATCCCACCTAAGAAGGTCTGAGCATACCATGGCACCTTTCTCCTGGTTCCGCTGGCTGCGCACATGGTTCCGTCCCCAGGTCAAGACGTTCCGGAAGCCGCGCCGCTCCCTGGAGTTGGAGCATCTGGAAACGCGCCTGGTCCCTGCCACCACGTTTACCTGGACTGGCCTGGGTGGGAATACGCTGTGGAGCAACACCGCGAACTGGCAGAATAACAAAGCGCCGCTGGTGACGACCGCGTCCGACAACATTGTCTTCAACAGCTCCCCCGCCGCGGGCCTGCGCACGACGGTCGATGACATCACCGGCGTTAACGTCGGCGCCATCACCATCTCCGGCGCCGGCTACTCCATCGGCGGCGCCGGCGCGACGCTTACACTCGGCAACACGGCCACCGGCGGCGGCTTCCTGAGCGTCAGCTCGACCAACGAATTGATCTCGCTCGACCTCAAACTGGGCGGGAACTCGTCGGTTTCCAAGGACACCATCAGCGTCGGCCTCGGCGATGACCTGACCATCAGCGGACACCTGGTCGGCGCTGCTGGACTCAACAGCAGCGGCGTCGGCAAGCTGATCCTCTCGAATGACAACAGCACCACGTACACCGGCCCGGTGAACATCATCGCCGGCGTCGTGTCGATCACCAACGCCAACGCGCTCGGCAATTTCGCGGTTTCCACCAACACCACCACGGTGCAGAGCAACGCCCAGCTCCAGCTGGATAACACCCTCGGCACCATCGTCGGCCCCATCAAGGAGACGTTGCTGCTGAACGGCCCCGGCATCAATGCCAGCGGCGCCTTGCTGAACGTCTTCGGCACCAACGAGTGGGCCGGAAAAATCACGCTGGACAGCAACGTCACGATCGGCGCGAGCGCCTCCGTCAATCCCGTGCCCCCCAAACCGTTGAACGTCCTGACGATTTCGGGCGTGATCGACGACAATGGGACCGGGCACAACCTGGTCAAGGAAGGCGGCGGCAAGGTTATCCTGTCCGGCGTCAACACCTACCGCGGCACGACCACGGTCAACGACGGCATCCTGGCCATCTCGTCCAACAAGGCCCTGGGCTTCGCCGACGGCACCGCTGCGAGCGGCACGATCGTCAGCAGCACGTTGACCAAGTCCGGCACGCTCGAAATCGACGGGGCCGCGGCGGCGGGCGGCGGCGTCACGGTGTCTAACGAGCTGCTCACGCTCAACGGCTCCGGATACGTCAATGCGACCGTTCCGTCCAGCAGCGCCCCCGACGGCGGCGCGCTCGACAGCTTCAGCGGCAATAACACCTGGGCCGGCAACGTCATCCTGGGCAGCGCCCCGTCCTCGCCCGGCGTTTTCCCCCCCGTTGTCATCGGCGTCGGCAATAAAGTGACCAGTCCCTTCAGCACTCTGACCATTAGCGGCGTCGCCGGCGCTCCCAACGCCCTTCCCGGCAGCATCAAAAGCCCGAACGGGGCCTTTCCCCTCCAGAAGACCGGCGTGGGCACACTCGTTTTCACCACCGCCAATAGCTACACCGGCACGACCACGATCAAACAGGGCATCCTGGAAATCGAGGACTCGAACGCGCTGGGGGCCAACCTCGGCAGCTCGGGCGCGCCCAGTGTCATCGTCAACAAGGGGGGAACGCTGGAGCTGGCCGTCGACGTCCGTCGCCAGACGAACACGGTCGATTCAGTGACCGGGTTGACGAACAAGCTGCGCGTGTCGTACGTCACGGCGCTGAGCGACAACGGTACCACCAACCAGGGCGCGCTGCTCAGCCACAGCGGCATCAACGTCTATGCCGGGCAAATCATTCTGGCCAACCTCACGGCCCAGAAGAACGGCGACGGCATCGGCGTCGATCCGGCCGTGACGATCTCCGGCGCCCCGAACAATTACGACATCCTGAGCAGCGGCTACTACGACAGCTTCGGGAATAGCGCCGCGCTGGACGACAGCCTGACGGTCAACAAGATCACCGGCGGCACCGCGGCCGGCCCGGCGTTCCCGACGAATACCGGCAATTACGTCCAGCTTAACAAGCTCGGCACGGGCCAGCTCATCATGCCCGTCGCCAACTCCTACCTGGGCCCGACCAGCATTCAGGCCGGCTGGGTAACCATCGGCAACGCCGGTTCGCTGGGCGTCACGGACACGACCGTCGGTCAGAACGTCCAGCCGCTCGTCTCGGTCACCGACAAGGCCGCGCTGCATATCCTGCCGCTTACCGGCAACCTGTCGCTGGCGAACAACTTCAACCTGGGCGGGCGCGGCATCACCTACCCCGCCTACCCGCTCATCAGCGAACAGGGCGCGATCATCAACCTGGCCGGCATCAACACCATTACCGGCAATGTCGGGCTGACGAACTCGGTCGGTATCGGCGTCGAGCAGATCTACCAGTCCGGCAACTCCTCCGCGCCCAACTACAGCAATCCGACGATCAACAACGTGGCCAGCCAGCTTACCCTGGCCGGCGCGCAGACGCAGGCCGTGCAGGCGGTCGTCTCCGGTATCAGCGGCGCGCCGACCGGCAGCGGCGGCACCACGGAAAGCGATAACATCGTTGACGTCGGTGCGACGAGCGGCGTGCTCACGATCGACTGGCAGGCCTATTTCGTCCAGGACGACATTCGCGTCTATTTCGGGCCGATCGGCACGCCCGGCAGTACGCTCCTGTACGACTCCAGCACCACCGGCGT
>JBBQPD010000421.1:0-5822 GCA_038331535.1 Gemmatales bacterium
GGAATCTCCTGGAATACCTGACCGCCTGCTGCCAGGCGTTAACCAGCGGGGCCAAACCGCCCTCACTCCTCCTCGCAGCGACGGCCCAATAGCTTCGACTACCTGGTCGGCAAGGATGCTGAGCGGCCCGTGAACGCCTACTTTTCGAGAGGCACAGGGATGTATACGCCTGAAGCTATTCAACTCCCGAGGTTATTACCCCGGCACGAAAGAACCGCACACCAGCCTGAAGCGCCAGCGAAGGAGCGGCGCCACGGACAGAACCCGTCGCTGGCGCTTCAGGCTTGTGCGCGGCTATCTTCTATGCCGGGGTAATAGTCGCTCGCTTGACCCCACCATCCGAGAGCTGGTGGTTTACCTGCTTTCACGGCTTCACGAGTAGTCGCTGGTTTGCTTTGACGCTTTTCTCCACGACCTTGCCCTTGCCGTGGGGGAGGATGATCTCCAAGTCCACCACTTCCTGCTTGCCCAATCCGAAGTGGGCCACGGCCTCCTGACCCGAGCAGTAGCCGTAGCCGATGTTAATCTCCCGCGAGCCTAACAGGGCGGTTGCCTCCCCCAGTTTACCGACCGGGTAGACATTGACCCTGGCGCCGATCCCCATGCGGTTGACGCCCTGCTTGCCTTCGACGCGGACATCCAACCAGTTGCCGCCGGGCGTCTCGTTGCGCAGCAGCAGCGACCGCGATTCCACCCACCAGTTGGCCAAGAACAGGTCGAGTCGGCCGTCGCGGTCAAAATCGGCCGAGGGACCAGCAGCCATGTAGATGATCTTCTTTTCTTTGAGGAGCTTGTCGAAGAGGGGTCCCGCGCGCTTGATCGCTTTGTCTTCGGCGGTGGGGAAGTCGTTGACGGTCCAGGCATCCTCGCGGAATTGGGGGATGCCGTCCTTGACTCCGAGGTTTTTGAAAATCACCGGGCAGGGCTTGCCGTCCTGGAACTTGACGATGCTGACATAGATGTCGGGCCAGCCGTCATTGTCGAAGTCCTGAATCTCGACGTGCGGAGCCTTCATCGCCAGCGGCTTCAGCCCGGCGGCCTCGGTGACATCCTCGAACTTCGGCACGCCGTCTTTGACGCCGCGGTTGAGGTAGAGCCGGATGGGTGCGGGGGTCGTCCAGGGGCTTTTGAAGTGATTGCCGATGACGATGTCCGGCAGGCCGTCACGGTTGACGTCGGCGATGCAGACCCCGGCGGGCGAGTCGTCCATCGAGGCCAGCTTCCAGCCGAATACCTCGCGGGTTCCCGGAGCTTCGCGGAACTTGCCCTTGCCGTCGTTGAGCAGCAATCGGTGTTCGCCGGCGCCGCTGGTCAAGAAGATGTCGGGCCAGCCGTCGCCATTCACGTCGGCCACCGCTACGCCTAGCCCTCCAAGACCGACGGGCAACCCGGCCGCTTCGGCCACGTTCTCGAAGCGGAGGCCGCCTTTATTGCGGAACAGACACGGACCGGTCTTCACCTTCGATGAGTAGTACTGCTCGCAGGTCACGAGGTCGAGAAGGCCGTCGCCATCGTAGTCCAGGACGGCGAGGCCGCGTCCCGCGTACCCGGTGGGGCAAGCGCCGCTCTCCTTAGACACATCGGTGAACTTGCCTTTGCCATCGTTACGGTACAAGGCGCTCGGCACCGCCGTCACGCCGTCCTTGCCGTGGGCGCAATTCGAGACGTAGAGATCGAGCCGGCCGCTGTTGGTGAGATCGGCGAAGAGGGCGCCGCTACCGATGCCCGACGCACGGAGGTGTTCTTGCGTATCGAGGCTGAACTTCCCCTTGTCGTTGCGCAGGAGCATGGCGGGCTTCGAGCCGGCGTTGTGGAACGTGGCGATGAAGAGGTCGGGCCAGCCGTCGCCGTCCACATCGCCCCAGGCCGCACCGTGGCCGCGGATGCCGGAGACGTGCGGAAAGATCCCCGCTTCCTCGCCCACGTCTTTGAACGCGAACGGGTATGCGGAGGGAACCGGCTTCGGATCGTTCCGCTCCTCAGCCGTCAGGGGCATTACGGCTGCGCGGATAAGCAACACTACGGTTCCAAGGAGGATCGAGCAAAAGGCCCGAGTGCGATAATGGCTCACGGCGGCTCCTTGCGGCGAGGCTCGGAAGCAAGAGTTCAGGGCGGCAGAAGCGCTCCCCCAACGCGGCTCTCACGGCTTTCGTTCGGACGCGGGGATGTGGATGACCGTCAGGGCGCAGCAGTCCCAGACCTTGCCGCCCCGGTTGACATTCCAGGTGACGTAGAGCTTGTCGCCCGTGGGATCCACAGCCGAGCTGAAGGTGCCGACGAGCGTGGCCCCGTACTTGTCTTTGAAATAGGGGTGCAGGAAGGCGATCACCTTTTTCTGCTTGGTCTTGGTGTCGAACTGCACAACGGGCGTACCGTCTCGTTCGCTGCCGCCGTGGGCGCCGGGGATGTAATACAGGTAGCGGCCGGTCGGGTCGGCGTCGATCGAGGTGATGTAATGGGATGTCCCCACCGCGGCCGATCCGAGATCCGAGGCTTTTTCCGTCTTCGTGTCGAAGGCGTACAGGTGGGAATCCCCGCCCTTGCCCCCCTTCGACACCGTGTAGACGATGCCTTGCGGCGTCTCCTGCGTAGCCGCCCGCAGACCCAGAACGGCGTCGATCTTCGCCGGAGCGCCGACCTTCGCCGGGTCGTAGCGCATCAGCGGACCGACCAGGTCTTCTTTGCCGGGCACGTAATACACCTTGCCCGTGGAGCGAGCGAAGATCATGTAGCGCGGCGGTCCGTCCGGGCCTTCGTAAAGCAGCTTGCGATTCTTCACGTCGTAGGCGAAAAACCGGACACCCGCGTCGTCGCTGCCGCTGCCGGGGGCCGTGCCGCCGTAAAAGACGAGCCGTTCGGGATCCAGAACGCTGCAGGGAATGCAGTGCTTCGGCACCGGGCCTTGAACGACCACTTCGGCTTTGCCGGTCTTGGGATCGCAGCGGAGGATCCAATCCCCCTTGTAGTGGTTCTTGTCCGAGGTGACGGTCGTGGAACCGCGATGGGTCGAGAAGTAGAGCCAGCCGTCGCCGCCCATGTCGAGCCGGCCGTGGATCTTGCCGGGTGTGTAATGATCCTTCGGCAGGTCGAGAAATTTCGCCACGTCAATCAACCGGCGGAAGGTCTTCTCGTCGGGGTCGTATTCGTAGACGAAGGCGGTGCCCGTGCCATGACTGCCATCGCCCCTGCCCCCGAGGGCGAGGTGGTCGCCGATCGAGGCGTAATACTTGCCGCCGATCGCCAGGCTGTCGCCCCAGTTGGACCACGGTTTGCCCTCGTAGTCTTGACCGGGATAGTAGAGGAAATCGACGGTCGGCGGCGTCTTCGCAATGGCCACGTCCTTGCCGATGGCGGCGGGAGCCTTGAGGAACTCTTCCGACTCGACGGTGACGACTCTCTTACCGTCGGGGAGCTTCGGTGGGAAGGAAACCACCGCCTCCCGGTTTTGCTTCTTCTGGCCAGCAGCATTCTGATCGTTCACGACGACCGTGAACAGAATGGCGGCGGCTGCGAGTTGTCTTGCAGAGTTTAAAATTCGCACGACTGCCTCAGGTAAATCACGCTTCAACGGGGTTGACCTGCCACCCTATCCTAGCGAAATCAGTGGCCCTGGCCCGCGTCGCCGCGAGTGAGTACGGCTTCCCCGCGCCGGGATATCCGGTGCGTGCAAGTTGTTGAAAGTGTGATGGTCGCTCATCCGAATTATTCACCGCGGAGGACGCAGAGGTACGCAGAGGAAAAAGAACAACAAAAGAGATCGGCTTTAGCCTCTTACTCGTTTTCTCTCTGCGTTCCTCTGCGTCCTCCGCGGTGAATAATCTGGGCTAACGCTCGCTCAAGTCCCACAGCAGAATCGTTGTATCGGCGCCCGCCGATGCCAGGGTTCGGCCGTCCGCGGAGAACGCGACGGCTTGCACCTCGCCCTGGCGTCCGCGCAGTCGCCGCCGCTCTTTGCCGCTCGCCACATCCCAAATCTGGATCAACTCGTCCTGACCGCCGAAGACGAGGGAACGTCCGTCTGGAGAGAACACGAGGAAGTGGATGTGGCCCTCGCTTCCCGGCAGGATCGCGCGCTCCTTGCCCATCGCCGTCTCCCAGAGCGTGACGCCGCCGCGGAGGCCGGCGCCGGCCACGAGCGTGCCGTCCGGCGAGAAGGCGACGCGGCCGACCATTTGCCCGCGCTTCAGCCGAAGGCGCACTTCACCGCTGGCCACGTCCCACAGAAAGAGGCTCCCCTCGGCGTCCCAGACCGGCCCGGCCAGCGTCTTGCCGTCCGGCGAATAGGCCAGCCGAAAGACGTGATTGCTGTGGCCTTCGTAGCGCCGAACGCTGGCCCCCGTCTTCACGTCCCAGGTGCGCACGCCGCCGCTGAGGCTGGAACCGGCCAGCGTCGCACCATCGGGGGCGAACGCCAGACACCAGACGCCGTCGGGCTTGGCCGCGATGCGGCGCACCTCGGCGCCGGTCGTCGCGTCGCGCAGGGAGACGGCCGCGTCGTCCTGGAGGCCGACGGCGAGAAGCTTGCCGTCCGGCGACAGGACCAGCGCGCTGACGCCGCGCGGCCCGAGCGTTACCTGACTGCGCTCCCGGCGGCCCGCAACGTCCCAGAAGCGCATCGTGCCGTCGGAGCCGGCGGAGATGATTGTCTTGCCCTCGGGTGTGAACGCCAGGGAGCCGACGTAGCCGCGATGCCCCAGCACCGGCTTCTCGCGCCCCGTCGCCGCGTCGAGCAGGCGCACGAGGTTCGCGGAGCCGACCCAGGCGAGCGTCTTGCCGTCGGGAGCGAAGCGGATTTGCGAGTAGAAGGCGTGCGGGGCCGAGGCGACGAACAGAGCCTTGCCGGTCGCCGCGTCCCAGAGGCGGGCCGAGCCGTCGGTGCGATCGACGTTCATCTCGCCGCCGCCGGAGGCGAGGGTCTTGCCATCGGGCGAAAACGCGACCGAACAGACAGGGCCGACGTGACCCTCGAAGGTGCGCAGGAGCCGGCCGCCGGTGTCGTAAAGCCGAAGTTTCGCATCCCCGGTGCCGACGGCGAAGGTGCGGCCATCGGGCGAAAAGGCGACGCAGTAGCCGACGTCGCGCTCGTGCGGAATACGCAACCGCTCCTTGCCGGTGGCAATCTCCCACAGCCGCACGCCGCCGGACTCGGCGATGGCGAGCGTTCGGCCATCGGGCGAAAACGCGACCGGCACTCCCATCGTCGCGACACCCTCGAACGGCGATCGGCGAGGCAGGCGCAGAACCTCCTTTCCCGTGGCGGGATCGAGGAGCCGCACGTCGTCTTCGATACAGACGGTAGCGAGCAGTTTGCCGTCGGGGGAAAAGACGATCGCCTGATAGTACTTCTCATGGCGCGGTCGCGGGGCCAGTTCCTTGCCGGAGCTGGTATCCCAGAACATCAAGCCCCCGGCGCCCGCAGCCGCCAACGTCTTGCCGTCGGGGGCGAAGGCGACGCTGTGAAAACCGGTGCCCGGCTTGGCTTCGACGGCCCAGAGCGCTGTGCCGTTGTCCGCGTCCCACACGCGCAGGGCGTGATCGGTGCCACAGGTAGCGACGCGACGGCCGTCCGGCGCGAAGGCGACGTCGGCGGCCAGCCCGCCGTGACGGAAACGAACACTGCCAAGTCGGCCGACGGCGCCGGGCGGCAGCAGATCGCCTTGCCCATCGCGGAGCGGCGGTTCGGCTTGCGCCGTGACAACGCAGAGCGCCGCACAAGGAAGAAGGAGAAAGCGGAGTCGCATTGGCGTAATTCCGTCCGGAGCGATCGAAAACAGCTCAGGTCTGTCCCACCAGTGAGATTTACGAGCCGCGACCGTCAGGGA
>JBBQPD010000422.1:0-5810 GCA_038331535.1 Gemmatales bacterium
CCGCTGTTCGGCATGTTCGGCTCGCCGATGACCAGCCACGGGCCACGCTTGTCCGCCGCCCATTCCAGCGTGATCGGGTTGGCCGCCATGTGTGCGTCCACCGCATCCCAACGCATGATGAGCGTGTTCGCCTGGGTCGCATCGGGTTCGGGCACGAGCAATTTTGCGACCGGTGCCGTGGTGTCCAGCTCGACACGCAGGTGCGGCACGTCGCCCGGCCGCGGCGCCGGCTTGCCCAATCCGGCCCGGCTCTTCACGATCAGGAAGAAGCCATGGACTGTGGCCTCCTTGTTTAACGGCACCGTCACCGAGGCGTGCAGCGGACCGACGCCGTTGGCGGTCGGCGGCAGCACACAGGCGTTGGGATCGACCGGCGACTTCTCCCAGGTCTTGCCGTCGTCCATCGTGACGTAGACGTCCACGCCGCCGAGGCCGGTCGGGCCGTACTTGGCCACGTCGAATTCCAGCTTCACCTGGCGTTTGTTGACGATCTGAATCGGCGGCAAATCCGCGGTGTAATTCACGCGCCCCGGATATTCCGGTTGCGGCGGCGGGACGCTTCCCGTCGTGGCGTAGGCCGAAGTCTGCCGTGCGGTGCCAGGCGCGGTCGTGGCGAGCGTCTGCGGCATCGGAGCCGGGAGCATACCCCCCGGCCCAGGAGGAGGAATGGGACTGAAGCCCACCTGGGGCGGAGTCACTTCGGCAGGCCGCGTGTCGATGGGCCGGATATTCGGTTGCGACTCGCGCGAGACGATGTGTCCGGGCGGAGCCTGCGCTCCCGGCGCCGCTTCCGCGGCCCCCATGCCCTGGTTGCCGGCCAGGTCCGTGGCGCTCATGCGGATCGACACCGCCAGCGTGGGATCCGCCGGCTTGATTCGGGTCTGGCCGCGCGTTTCGTTGACGATCGGCGCCACGACGGGCAGCGCGTTTGCCTGCATCCATTCCATCCGCAAGGTTTTCGGATCGAGATTGTCTTCGCGAATGTCCCACGACACCAGGATTTCCTCGCCCTGGCGCTCGGCCGTCAACTTGATCTCCGGCCGGGCGGTATCGACGAAGACGCGCTGCATCCGATTGACCGGTACCGTCTTCAGGTCGAGAGGATCCCGGCGGCCCTGAGCATCGACTACGACGACGCTGAACCAGAACGAGCCGTCTCCCGGCGTCGTGATCTGGAAGTTTTCCTTCTCCGGCGTGGCGCGGGCGTACAGTTCCCACGACTGGCCGCGGTCGCGCGTCATGTGCAATTCAAGGGCACTGATCTCGCCGCGCCGTTCAGGCGCGATCGTGATCGGGATGGCGAATTTGCCGGAGTTCATGAAGACGGTGTCCGCCGGTTCCACGGCATTCACCGTCAGCATCAGAAAGGCCAGCGTCAAAGATCCCGAAGTCATCGCAATCCCTCCCCCCCGCCTATTCCCCCTGTGCCGGCCGGTCCCGATGCGGACCCGTGCCGCCGCTGGCGGTTCTTCCTCCTGTATCGGTTGTGCGGGTGGTGTTCTTGAGCAAAAACATCGGCAGATCGAAAATAGTTCAAGTGTGCGGCGTGGTTGGGCGACTGGGCAAGAGAAAGGATTGCCGCAAATGCGTATTTTCGCCCCCTTCTCGCTCACGGCGAGTTTGGCCTTTTGCTCTTCAGCCTGAAAGGCTGATTCCTTCAGCCCAGGGCAACGCCGTGGGGAAGCTATTCATGTGGCAGCCAGCACGGTTCCCGTCAGCGCGCCGAAGCCGACGCGGTAGCCGTCGCCCTGGCACCAGCCCGTCATGGTGACGGTGTCGCCGTCCTGCAAGAAACTACGCGGTTCGCCGTCGGACAGCGTGAGCGGTCTGGTGCCGCGCCACGCCAGTTCCAGCAAACTGCCGAGGGAATCCGGCGTCGGTCCGCTCACCGTGCCCGAAGCAAGAAGATCGCCCGCCCGCAGGTTGCAGCCGTTCACGGTATGGTGCGCTAGCTGCTGCGCTAGACTCCAGTACAGGTACTGATACTTTGTTCGACAAACCACCTCGGGTTGCTCCATCTTGTTGCTTTGCAGACTGACCTCCAGATGAAGATCGTAGGCCGCATCGCCCGACAGCTGCAAGTAGGGCAACGGCAGCGGATTCTGGACGGGGCCAGCCGTACGGAACGGCTCCAACGCCTCTAGCGGAATAACCCACGGCGAGATCGACGTGGCGAAATTCTTGGCGAGGAACGGGCCGAGCGGGACGTACTCCCAGGCCTGGATGTCGCGGGCGCTCCAGTCATTGAGCAGCACCAGACCGAAGAGATGTTGGCGCGCCTCCGCGATGGGGATCGGCCGACCGAGTTCATTTCCCGGACCGACGAAAGCCGCGACTTCCAGCTCAAAGTCCAGCGAACGGCTCGGTCCGAAGATGGGTGTGTCAGCCTTATCCGGCTTGCTCTGCCCGCAGGGTCGCCGCACGGGCGTGCCGCTGACGACGATCGAACTGGCCCGGCCGTGATAGGCGACCGGCAAGTGCAACCAGTTCGGCATCAGCGCGTTGTCGGCGCCGCGCAACATCGTCCCAACATTCGTGGCGTGTTCGCGCGAGGAGTAGAAGTCGGTGTAATCGCCAATTTCCGCCGGTAAGAGCATCTCGACCTCAGACTGCGGAACGAGCGTTTGTTCGCGGAGGGAGACGTTGTCGCGCAGCGTCGGTTCGTCGGAGCGCAGCAGGCGGCTCACGCGGCCGCGCAGCTCGGACCACGCGGCAGAGCCGAGGCCGAGGAATGAATTCAGTTTGCCGTCCTGAAAGACCCGATGCGCTGCCATGATTGGTCCAGCGAGCTGACCGTGGCGTTCGAGCAGCGTCAGGTCGAGGACGTCGTCGCCGATGGCGACGCCGACGTGAGGCGAGTCGGCGTCGCGGCGGCGGCAGACGCCGTAGGGAAGGTTCTGGATCGGAAAGTGCGACTCCGGCGAGACGGGAACGAAGGAGCGGAGGGCGGGATTGGTGGTTGCGTTCACGAAGGAGCCTCCGGAAAATCGCCGTCCGCAGTTCGCCGCGTTTCTGCGAACCGCGGCGAAACAAATTCACAAAGCCGTTATAACCAACCCAGCGCTCTCAGATCCTCACGCGGCTCGTCGAAACTGCAACTTCCGAACGACAGCACCGCGTGGCGGCGTGCCGCGCGAACTTCGTCGGTCGTGACGTGCCAGTCGCCCCAGCGGAGTCCGTCGTCGTCGAAGACGAAGTTGGCCGGTGCGACATCGAGTAAAACGGCTTCGACCGTTCCAGCCCCCAGCGGATGGACGTGGGCGAGCACTCCGGCGGCGAAGACGTTGATAAAGCCGTGCATCGTCATGTCCAGGACGGCGTCGCGTTGACGGAGGGGATGGTGGAGTCCGGCGGTCGCCTTCAGCGGCACTCCGGAGGCGAGGGCGCGGGCGATGTGCCGCGCCGGTGGAAATGCCGATGCCTCCAGGCCGCCGCAGCGCAGCTTGAATCCGACTCGTGGCAACGTTTCGCTCTCCACTTCCCGGCGCGCGTTGAGGGCGATGAGGGCAGAGAATAGCACCGCCGCCGCTTCGCACCAGTGCGGCCCCGCCGGAACCTCGGTGAAGAGCGTCAGACCTCCAACCGCGTCGATCGCCGCGACGGCCTCGTCGAGCATCAAGCGTGTCGCCCGATCCGGCACCACGGGCGGCAGACCGTCGGGAGGCAGCCGTGTTTCCAAAACCTCCAGCGCGACACGACCGCCGTGGCGCTCTCGGAATGCACTCACGTCGCGCAGGTCGGCTTCCAGGCCGGCGTGAAAGTCGGTCCGCGCGTTGCCGCCGCGTCCGAGTGCCGATACCGCAAGGGGCGTTCCGACGGCGAAGAACTCTTGCACGAACGGAGACAATTCGGCGAGCCGCGCGGCAGGACAAACGAAACGACCGAGCATCCACGCCTCCGGCTCGTTGCGGAAGCGGGCGTAGTTGCGGATGGCCTGTTCGAGCGGCAACTTCGCGGGCGGGAAGAGGCCGGCGTAGTCGAGGATGCCGGTCAGCAGAGCGCGGAGACTGGCTTTCATGCGGCGGACTCCAGCGGGTTCGCGTCTATAGGTACTATCGCGCACGCGGCGCCGTGGGTCAATGGCCGAGTATGAACGTGGCCGACTCGTTGCACCCTGTCCATGGTGCGGTAGAATGATGAACTTCAGCCCCCAATGGCCGAGGACGCCATGACCATCCTCTATACCGATCCGCTCTTTCTCAAGCACGACACCGGCCGTCATCCCGAAAACGCCGACCGGCTGCGCGCCGTCACCGCCCGGCTGATGAAGGATGGTCTCGACAAACTGTGTCACGCCGGCGAGTACAAACCGCTCACCGAGGAGGCGATCCGAGCGGTTCACGACGCCAAACAGGTCCAGGCGGCGAAACAGGTTGCCGACCACGGCGGCGGCCGGCTCGACGCCGACACCATCGTCAGCAAGGACTCCTTCGCCGTCGCCCTTGCCGCGGCCGGCGCCTGCGTCGCCGCCGTCGATGCCGTCGTCAAGGGGACCGATCGGAACGCTCTCTGTCTCGTGCGTCCACCCGGCCATCATGCCACGCCGACAACGAGCATGGGCTTCTGCCTGTTCAACAACATCGCCCTCGCCGCGCGCCACGCGAACAAGGCTCACGGGATAAAAAAGGTCCTCATCGTCGATTGGGACGTGCATCACGGAAACGGCACCCAGGACGTCTTCTACGAAGACCCCGAGGTGACGTTCCTGAGCATCCACCGCTACGGCATGGGCTTCTACCCCGGCACCGGCGCCGCCGACGAGACCGGCCGCGGCAAGGGGTTGGGGCACACGCGCAATGTGCCGGTGCGCTTCGGCACCGCGCGCAAGGACTATCACGCCGCCTTCGCCACCGCGCTGGAGAAGATCGCGGACCAGATGAAGCCGGAGCTGGTGCTCGTCAGCGCCGGCTTTGACGCGCACGCCAAAGACCCCATCGGTTCGCTCGGCCTGGAGGTCGAGGACTTTACCGCGCTCACCAAGATGGTTCTCGACGTGGCGCGAACTCACGCGAAGGGACGCCTCGTCAGCTGTCTGGAGGGCGGGTATAACCTTGAAGTGCTGGCCAATTCGGTGCGGACCCATCTGGAAGAATTGATCGCGGCGAAGGCGTAATACGAACATCGATCATGGAGAGGGGACGAGCTATGACGACGGCGGTGCAACCAACGACCTGGACGGCAGCGGACCTGGGAAACCGTTTCGGACCCATGCCTTTGTGGCGCATCCGCTTCAACCCGATGCCGGGTGAGGCCACCGAGGAAGACGTACTCGACGTTCTGTCGAAGGAAGGGAAGCTGTGCGAACTGGTCAATGGCGTGCTGGTGGAGAAGGTCATGGGAATGCGCGAATCGTGCTTGGCGACGATGCTGGTCCACATACTGCGTACGTTCCTCAACGGTCGGAGGCTGGGAACCGTCTCTGGCGCGGACGGCTTGATGCGTCTCGCCCCCGGGCTGGTGCGTATTCCCGACGTGGCCTTCATCTCCTGGGACAAGTTCCCGGGACGGCGCCTCCCCGACGCTCCCATCCCGGATTTGTTCCCTGATCTCGCTGTCGAGGTTCTCAGTCGCAGCAACACCGAAGAAGAGATGGCGCAAAAACTGCGCGATTATTTCGACAGCGGCGTGCGGCTGGTCTGGTTCGTCGATCCCGAGACGCGGACGGTTGAGGTTAACACGTCGTCCGATCATTCCACGGTGCTGCGTGAAGATCAGACACTGGACGGCGGCGACGTATTGCCGGGGTTTTCGCTGCCGCTGCGGCAATTGTTCGCGGAACTGGACTCGCAGGCGCCCCTTGTCCCGTAATC
>JBBQPD010000423.1:0-5810 GCA_038331535.1 Gemmatales bacterium
TGGGGGGTTTTTGAATTTTCCCGTTCTGGGTGGGTTTCGATGCGCCCCGTGCGGGTCGCGGCTCGTTTAATGCAGGGCGAGCCCGCGCATCAACGACTCCAGCGGCAGACCGATCACGTTTGTCACGCTTCCCTCAACGACTCGAACATGGGGGTCACCGTCCTCCCGAATCGCGTAGGCTCCAGAGTTATTGCGCCACGCGCGCGTCTCCAGGTAGACGTCCATCTCGGCGTCGGTCATCGCCTGCATGCGTACCAGGCTGCGTTCCTGCCAGATAATCTGCAAATCATCGGGGCGGCGCCATAACACGACGCCGGTCCACAACTCGTGGTCGCGGCCGCCGAGCTGGCGCAGGATACGGCGGGCGTCGGCCTCATCGGCGGGTTTCAGCACCGGACCGCCATCGACCCAACCAATGGTGTCCGCGGCCAGGACGATGCCTTCCGCGACCGTCGGCGCCACAGCGGCGGCCTTCAGCCAGGAGACGGTCTGCACGAACGTGCGCGGGTCGGAGAAGCCGGTCGTCGGTTCGTCGATGTGAGCGGGACGAATGGTGAAGGGGATGCCGGTGCGGCCCAGCAGCTCGCGCCGCGCCGGCGAGGTGCTGGCGAGGACAAGGTTTTTCACGCCGAGCGGCTGCGGCTCTCCCATGATTGCAACACCTCACGCAGCAGCGGCCAGAGGCGATCGGGCGTCAACTCGGCCATGCATTCCATGCGCGGACAGCGCTTCAGATAACTGCCCTGGCACCAGACGGCACTCTCGACCGCGAAGCCGTTCGGGCCGTAGGGCCCGGTTCGAGCGACCTTCGTGCAAGTATACGGGGCGACGACAGGCCGGCCCAGCGCCGCCGCCAGGTGCAGCGGTCCGGTGTCGTTGGCCGTCATCACCTCGACGCGCGCCAGCAGCGCCGCCAGTTGTGCCAGCGAGGTTTTACCCGTGAGGTCGAGCGCCGGCCCTACCAGTCGGTGCCGCACTTCGGCCGAGAGAGGGACTTCGTCCGGAGTGCCGACAAGGATGACACTACCGCCGAAGCGCTCGAGGGCGCGGCGCGCGAGTTCGGCGAAGTGTTCCGGCGGCCAGCGTTTGGTCAGCCAGCGCGAACCAGGCCCGACGGCAATCCACGGCCGCGGCAGCTTGAGCAACACGTCGTCCGCCCACAGGCAGGCGTCCGCACGCAGCGGGACCTGCGCGTCCCACGGTCCGCAGGCGCCCAGCGCTTCCGCGACGAGCCGGTAGCGATCGACCGCATGCGTCGCATGAAAGTCCGGCACCGGGACGCAGTCGGTGTAGAACCACGTTGCGCCCTCGCGCGCCGTGCCGAGGCCGACACGGCGTTTCGCCCCGCTCGCCGCCGCCATCAGCCCGGTGCGAAATAATCCCTGTAGATCGAGGACGAGGTCGAAGCGCTGCCGCCGTAAGGTGCCAAGAAAGCCAGTAAACGTGCGAAAGCCGGACCAGAAGCCGCGCCGCACCGCGCCGCGGTCGAAGGGCAGCGTCGCGTCGAGATGCGGATGCCCTTGCAGAAGCGGTTCGTAGCTGCGGTTGACGACCCAGGTAATGTGGGCGGACGGAAAGCGCCGGCGCAAGGCGGTGAGGACGGGCAGCGTGTGGACGATGTCGCCGAGGGCGCTCGGCTTGATGAGGCCGATGCGCTGTGGTTCCAGCTCGTGAAGGGGAGGCCGGCTCCTGCCTACCATGCGTCGCGTCCTGTACGGGATAGCCAAGAACGCGGCATAGTGTCGCACAGAGGGCGGAAACGACGCAAGGTCAGTGCGGGCCGGTTAGACGGCGAGGGATCGCAGAAATTGAATCGAAGTTATTGAACGCTAGCGGTTCAATTGGGTTGCCGTCGTGGCTTTCTCTTTCGCCGGCCGGCGCCGTGGGTTACAATGCTCCGAAGATCGTCCGCGTAGGCCAGCCGTTGTTGCCGGCCACGTTCGGATACCTCTCTCCTCTCCACGAGGGCGCAAGCATGGCGGGTGACACCGTCAAAGTCGTCGGCATCGACCTGGGCACCACCTTCTCGGCCATCGCCACGCTGGACGATCGCGGCCAGCCGATCACGTTGCCGAACCGCGACGGCGAGATGCTCACCCCCAGCGCCGTCCTACTGACCGAGGACGGCGAGGCGGTCGTCGGCCAGGCCGCCCTCGACGTGTCGCTGGAAAAGCCCGACCGTGTCGCCACGCTCGTCAAGCGGCACATGGGCTATCCCGACCTCGGCCGGCCCGTCGCCGGCCGCGCGTTCCGGCCCGAAACGCTATCCGCGATCATCTTGCGCAAGCTCGTGCAGGACGCCGAGCTGCGCATCGGTCCCGTCGCCAAGGCCGTCATCACCGTGCCCGCCTATTTCGATGACTCGCGCCGCAAGGCCACCAAGGACGCCGGGCACATCGCCGGTCTGGAAGTCATCGACATACTGGATGAGCCGACCGCCGCCGCCCTGGCCTATTCGATTCAGTCCACGCGCAGCGGCCCGCCGATGCAAATACTCGCTGACGGCGAGGAGCGGACGGTGCTGGTGTACGACCTCGGCGGCGGCACCTTCGACGTGACCCTGGTCCGGCTGTCGCCGAACCTCTTCCTGACGCTGGCCGTCGAAGGCGACGTGCGCCTCGGCGGCAAGGACTGGGACGACCGTATCGTCAACTTCGTCGCCGACCGGTTCTTATCTCAGCATGGGTCCGACCCGCGCAGCGACGCCATCTCTCTAACGAACCTCCAGACCGCGGCCGAGCGAGCCAAGCGCACCCTCAGTAAATTGCAGCAGACGAACATTACCTGCACGCACGCCGGCAACGTCGCGACCGTGCCGCTGACGCGCGCCGAGTTCGAGAGCCTGACGCGCGACCTGCTCGTTCGCACGCGCCTGACGACGCAGCAGGTACTGCGCCAGGCGAACTTGACCTGGGACCGGGTCGATAAGGTTCTGCTCGTCGGCGGTTCGACGCACATGCCGATGACGCGGCAAATGTTGCAGGACTTGACCGGCCGAGCGCCGGACCACTCGCTGGCGGTGAGCGAAGTCGTCGCCCGCGGCGCCGCCTTGCACGCCGGCATCGCGGCCTCGCACGCCGCGCCGCCGCCGGACGTCGAGTCGGCCGCTCTCGAAATGCTCAGCCGTGTGGTCGAGATCAACGTCAACGCCCACAGTCTCGGCATCGAGGTGAAGAAGGACGGCAACCGGCTGAACAACATCCTCATTCCGAGGAACACGCAGCTGCCGACGGCCGCGAGCCGCGTCTATCACACGGTGCGCGAGGACCAGCACCAGGTACGCGTGAAAGTGTTGCAGGGCGAAGCGCCGCAGGCCGAGGCGTGCATCAACATCGGCGAGTGCTGGATCGAGGGCTTGCCCGCCAACCTGCCGCTGCACTCTCCCATTCAGGTGCGCTGCGGCGTCGGCAGCGACGGTCTGATCGACGTGATGGCCCTGGACATGACGAGCGGCAAAATGGCCCGCGCCGAGATTCATCGCAGCAGCGGTCTTTCGGAAGAGGAAATCGGCCAGGAGGCCGCCTGGGTAGGACAATTGCGAATCCAGTAACGCCGCTTGTGGCTTAGCGAGGGTTGTTCATGGTCTTTGCCGTGCAGTGCCCGAACCCGAAGTGTCGCAAATACATGCTGGTCGAGGAGCGCGACCGCAACAAGGTCGTGCCGTGCCTGCTGTGCAAGACGCCGATCCGCGTCGGCGGCGGGGCGGCGCCGCCGGTGCGGAGTTCGCGCCCCACGCCGATGCCGCGCCCCGCACAGCAGGAGTGACCACGGGGCCACGCGCTTATTTCGGAGCCGTCGTCTTGAGGAAGGCGTTGACCTCCGTCTCCAGCTTCCCCAACTCGACGGTCACGTCCTCGATTAGTTTTGCCTTCTTCTCGTCTTCCTCGTTGAGGTTCGGTTTTAACGTCGTCAATTCGCGCTTCATCCGCTCTCCGTGGGCGAGCATCACATCGATCATCTTTAGCGGCCCGAGCCGATCGCCGACGCGCTTGCACTCGGCAAACGCCTTGGTCGCATCCTCCATCTTCGCTTTCAAGCCGGGCGTGTCCAGCTTCGGCCAGGTGTCGTATATGAACGTCCGGGCCTCGGCGTGCTTGGCGTCCCTGGGATCCCAGTCTTTGCGAAGTCGGGCGATGCGCTTTTGCAGGTCGGGGGAATCGACGCTCTTGATCTTACGCGCGTCCTCGTAGATTTTTAACGCCTCGCCGTACTCGTATTTCTCCTCCAGCAGATGGGCGCTGCCGATGGCGGCCAGCGCTTTCTGCCGTTCCGGATCATTGTCGACGCGCTGAACTTCCTTGATGGTTTCGATGTAATTGATCAATTCGATCTCAGCGCTCTTCATCTTCTTGAGACGGTCGTCCCAGGCGGTCAGGTTCGGCCGATTCGCGGGGGGCAGTTTCTGGATCTCCTGCTCCAACTCCTTTCGGTCCGCCAGCAGACGCGAATAATCGCCGCGGCAACGGTCCACGCCGGCCTGCGCCTCCGCGAGCGCGTCCTTGCGCTGTTCCGGTTTGGCCGTCATCTCGTTGAGACGTTTGAACAGGTTTGACTGGACGAGATAGCTGTCGTTGACCCGGCGCGTCCACTCGTCGCGCTGGAAGCGGAACAGACCATCGCCTTCCGAGGCGGCGGGAACGGAAACGTCGAGGGGCTGATCGGTGAGGATTGGCACCGGCAGTTTCGGGACGCGCGGCGACTCGGAGGCGCCGCCGTTGATGCTCACGAACGCCAGGTGATCGAAGATGCCGCTCTCGTTCTCGCCGGTGGTATCGACGCCGCCGTCGGACCGCGCCGACAGCTTCAGCCGGCTCGACTGTTCGCCCTCAAAGCCGAGCCGGCGAACGTAGACCGTCAGCGGTTCGGCGGTGGCGGTGCCTTGCGGGTTCTTCTGCGCCAGCCGCAAGCGCACCGGGCCGCGCGCGGTGCCGAGTTTGACGCAGCGGAAGCCGGCGAAGTTGGGATTGGCCAGTGGGTTGATGTGGCGGAAATAGAGCCGGCAGACACACGCGCCGTCGTTGGCTCCCTCGACCGGCGGCTTCTCGACGCGCAGGAAAAGCCAGGGAAACACGGTCTCGCCTGCGCCTTCTTTCGGAATGCCGACGAGACCGAACACTTCATCTTTCTTGACCCAGGGTCCGAGCGGCGCGCCCAGGCCGCCGCCCTTGAGGACCACCTTGATGAGATCCTGCGAATCGACCTGTCCGAGGGGCGTGCCGATGATACCGAAGTCGCGGGCCACGAGCAGGGCCGCGGTGCGGGCCACAAAGTCGCGGTCGCGCGTCCGCTCCGTGCGCACTACGGAGCCGGTGAACGGACTCGCCTGCCCCGTGACGCCGTCGTGCTGGCGGGCCTGAATCTCGTAGTCGAAACCGGTGTAACGGACCAGGACGAAGTGCGTCTTGATGCCGGAGCGTTCCTTCCAGCTGTCGAGCGTGGACTGCAAACCGTCCTTCAACACGTCGCGAAGTTTCGGATGCTGATACTTCACCTCGACGTGGCCGAGATCGCCGAGCGCCGCCTGCACGGAGTCCTCAAGGTCGCGGCCGACCCGGTCGCGATACGCGGGCGTGATCTGCGGATGGTCGGCGAAATGCAGGATGATGTGCAGCTGGTACGGGGTCTTCAACTCGGGATCGAGGGCGGCGGAAGATTCACCACAAAGACACAAAGAACACAAAGAAGACAACAGGAAAAATCGGGACGCGTTCATTGTCGGTGTCCTCGTGTTCAGGCGTCGTTTCACTCGGCGAGCGGGGGGGGGGGGCCCCCCCCGCGAGGCGCCCGGGGGGGGAGCGCCCCCCCCGCCG
>JBBQPD010000424.1:0-5808 GCA_038331535.1 Gemmatales bacterium
GCTTTCGCACCGCCAGGTCATCGACGCCCGCCGGGATGCGCACCGCGTTGAGCTGCGGTAGCTGATGCCCCTCGGCTGCAGTGTAGACGAGGCCGAGCGCCAGCAGGCCGGCCTTCAACGCCCGGTGGTTGCGCAGGTGCCGAGCCCAGCGCGCTTCCAGTCCCTCTTCCAGCACGAGCCGCAGTCCTTCGCGAATGGCGTAGGCCATCGTGATCGGCGCCGTGTGGTGATACACGCGGTCATCGCCCCAGTATTTCTGCACCATGCTAAGGTCGAGATACCAGCTTTGCACCTTCGTTTTGCGACGGTTGATCGCCTCCACGGCGCGCGGGCTGAAGGTTACCGGCGACAGGCCGGGCGGGCAGCTCAACCCCTTTTGCGAACAACTGTAGACGGCATCGAGCTCCCAGTTATCGACTTCCAGCGGCACACAAGCCAGCGAAGTCACGGCGTCAGCGATGAGAAGCGTGTCAAACTCGTGGCACAGGGCGCCAAGCCCTTCCAGGGGCTGCCAGGCACCGGTCGAGGTTTCGGCGTGAACGATGCCTAACACCTTTGGACGCACCTTTTGCAAGACGGCACGGATTTGATCGAGCTCGAAGACTTCACCCCAGGGCCGTTCCAGCACCGTGACGGCCGCGCCAGTGCGGCCCGCCACGTCGATCATGCGCTGGCCGAAGAAGCCGTTGGCGCAGACGACGGCCTTGTCCCCCGGTTCCAGGAGATTGACGAAACAGGCCTCCATGCCGGCCATGCCCGTCGCGCTGATGGGAAAGGTCAGCTTGTTGGCGGTGCGGAAGACCTGGTGCAGCATGTCCTGCACCTGCGTCATGACCTCAAGGAAATACGGATCGAGGTGGCCGACCAGTGGCGTGGACATCGCGCTGAGCACGCGCGGATGCACGTCGCTGGGACCGGGGCCGAGCAGCAAGCGAAGTGGCGGGTTGAGTTGGCCGGGGAGAGTCATGAGTTGGTTTCCTATAGACCCCGGCGTGCCGAGGGCTGACTTCATATTACAGATGCTTCATGCGCTCCTGCACGAGCGCGCTGACGGCCTTGAACTTCGGATGGGCGGCGCCGCCGAGCCACTCGAACAGGCAGCCTTCGGTCGTCGTGAGGATCGCGCCCGCGTTCTCCAGTCGCCGCAGGGCCGTGTCATGGTCCACGGCATAGCGGGCGCCGGTGGCATCGACAGGGAGATAGACGCGAAAGTCGAGGGCGAGCAGATCGAGAGCCGTGTGCAGCACGCAGACGTGGGACTCGATGCCGGCCAGCACAATCTTGGGCCGCGCCGCGCGGCGGAAGTTGTCCGCGACCGCCGGTACGCCGCAGGAACTGAACGTCACCTTGTCAGGACGATCCGGCAGACGTTGAGCCAGTTCGGCGACGGTCGCGCCAAGCCCGCGCGGGTATTGCTCCGTCGCCTGCACCGGCATTTCCAGCAGGCGTGCGCCGTCGATCAGAAAGGCGATGTTGCGCACCAAGCGATCTGCGTTGGGGATCTTCGGCAGCAACTTCTCCTGCACGTCGATGACAAGCAGTCCGGTGTCGCCGTCCGACATCAGCGTGGGGTGCGGCATGGCGCGGTCTCCCGGCTGTCGATGAGCTGCGATGGCGAGAAATTACACCTCGCGGCCATACCTACGTCCGCCACACTCCGAGCATGTCCGCCACCCGTGGCGGACATACATCGAAACGCAAGTTCATGCAGCTCCATATCATGCGGCTCGCGCCGAGCATGTCCGCCACGCCCACAGACCGTCTGGCTCCCTGGCGGAATTGCTCGGAAAGCCGATTTTTCCCCGGAATTGGACTCCCCCCGACGTACCGGAGTGCGGTACTCTCTCCCTGGTACCATGAGAAAGGAGGGACGCTGCCTACGATTGCGACTCATGTCGATCACTACTTCACCGTTACCTCAGTCCGCACGGAATGGCTGATGACGTAGTTGCGTCGATCCGGGTCGCGCTGTTCGGCTTGCACACGGCCGCGCTCGTCGGTAGCCCGGACCATCAAGACGTACTTGCCAGCGTCGGGGGTATTCCAGGTGTATTCCCACAGGCGCCAGCACCACGGCTTCGAGTCGCCGAGCAATTTGGCTGCGGTCCATGTCTTGCCGCCGTCCGTGCTAACCTCGACTTGCTTCACCGTCGATTCGCCGGTCCACGCCGCGCCGTGGACGCGAACCGCTTTGCCGGCCGGCAACTCAGCTCCGGCGCGCGGCAGCGAGATGGACGCTTTCACCTGCATCTCGGTGATCGGCACCTGCGTCGGCAGGCCATCGCGTTTCTCCCACACGGAGTAATCGGTCGTCTGCCAGTAGCCGTGGTAGGGCTTTTCCGTCACCACGATGCGGCGCAGCCACTTCACGGAAGCCATGCCGTACCAGCCGCCGACCACCGCTCGTAGCGGATAGCCATGTGCATTCGGCAACGTCGCGCCGTTCATCTTGTACGCCAGCAGCGACTCGCGGCTCATCGCCTTCTCTATCGGCAGGCTGCGCGCGAACGAGATCGCGCCCACCGGTTTCGGCGGGTTCTTCGGCTCGGCGGCGTCGGTGCCTTCGAGAATCACTTCGACCACGCCGAGCTTCACCTTTGCCTCTTTCAGCACTGTGGCCAGCGTCACGCCGGTCCACTCCGCGTTGCTGACCGCACCCAGGTGCCACTGAACGCCAGGGGCCATTGACAGGTGCGACCGGCCATTGCCGGCACACTCCAGCGTCATCGGCATTGTGGTGGTCGGTAGCGACGTCAGGCGCTCGTAGGAGAGTTTGAGGGGCTTCTCCACGGCCCCGACCACTTCCAGGCTCCAGTCGGCCAGCTTGATCGTCGGGGCGGCGAAGTGGTTGCGCACGTAGAACAGTTCGTTCGGCGTGAGGAAGCTACTGAGCGTCTCGAACGGGAATTCGAGATTATCCGGATTGGTTTCGCGGACGATCAACTTGTCGAGTTCCGGCTTCTCCGCCAACACCTTGCCGCCGAAAAGAAACGGCATCGTCAGCAGCCCGGCGTCGCGTAGAAACTGACGCCGATTGCGACGGCTCGGTTGCATGAGCTCGAACATGGCGACTCCCGAATAATTCAAAGATTAACCACAGAGGCACAGAGAACACAGAGAAGAAAAGAAGGAAGACTTCCCACTATTTCTTTTTGTCTTTCTCTGTGTTCTCTGTGCCTCTCTGGTTAATCTTTTTTGCACTCACTGGCTGAAGAAGTGCCCTGGCTTGGCTTTTGGCCCGTCGAAGTCCGCCTTCGGCACATAGAACACGTCGCCCTTGGCCTGCGGGCTGACGGCGAAGTAACCCTTGTCGGCGTCCAGTTTGCCGACGGTCAGCTCGAACGGCTTCTCTTCGCCCTCCACGGTGACGGTTATCACCAGGGCGTCCTTGCCAACGTCCAGACCGTAAGCAGCATCGACCTCCTTGACGTTATGGGCCACATATTTCGCGGCTTTCAGGTTCGACAGCGCGGTTAGAAGAGAGGCGACAGTCGCCGGGTTCGCCTTCGGCCCCATCGGTGTCTTGACCGTCCACTGGCCCTCCTTGTTCTCCAGCTCGACCGTGGTCGGAATGCCCGTGACGCTCTGCCAGCCAATCATCTTCAGCGACTTCACCTTCGACGGCGAGAACGCGAAGATCGTCGAGTCGAGCAGTTCCTTTGGCAACAGGTCAACGTCCGATTTGTTGACCGCGAAGATCATGTCGCGCTGACTTTGCTTGGCGTACTGCTCTTTGTCGCCCTTGACCTTGCCGAAGACGAAGTCATATTTCGTCGTCTCGTCCTTGTCCTTGACCTTTTTGACCACGGTGATGGTCGCCTTGAGCGGCGCCGATTTGCCGAGGCCGTAGATCGCTTCCTGGGCATCGGGAGTGGCCGCTTCGGCTTCGAGGGATGCGGCCTGGATACTAGCCAATCTGCCGAGCGTCTCGGACACGGCGTTCATGTCAGCCTTGCGGCCCTTCAACTCATCCGGCTTCTCGATCTTCCAGGCGACCTTGTCGTCCTTGCCGATCTCGCGGACGACGACCACGTCCTTGCCGTCGCGCGTCATTTCCAGCCGTGTCACGTCCTTGAAGGGATTCCGACCCGGATCGTTCAGGTCGGCGAAGGTCGGCAGGGCCGTGCTCAGGAACGCGAGCGGCCTGGCGCCGACCTTTTCCAGAACCACGTCCTTCACCCAGAGAAGCGTTGGCGCCTCGCCCTCGGCGATGCGCTTGACCGCGACCGTCTTGTTCGGCCCCTTGATGCCGAAGATCAGCTTCACGGTCGGCTTGTTCGGCTCCTTCAACTTGGGCTTGGCTTTCGCGTCTTCTTTCTTGTCGCCCTCTTTCTTGTCGCCGCGCTTCTTTTCGTCGGCTGCCAGGCCGTCGATCCAGACCTCGACGACCGCCTCGGCCTTGTTCTCGTCGGCGACGCCGAGGTCGGCTTCCTTCGCCGCTTTATCCGGGAAAGACTCGACACTGACATCACGCAGCAGGGCGTCGAGTTGATTCACCAGGCTTTCCTGCACATCGAGCGCTTCGTTGCCGCGGTACATCTTCCAGGCGCCGGCCAGGCCGTGGCCGGCTGGCAAGCCTGGCACCGACTGCTTGAAGAACTCGATCGGCTTCTCGATCTTCTTGCCGTCCTTTGTCTCGAAGGTATTGGCGTTGCGGATGACGATGGCGTCCGGCGACTTCATGCCGTCGGTTTTAATCAGGTGCTTGTCGCGCAAAGCGTCGGGCGTCTCCACCAGTTTGAGGAGCGCGGCGACGCTCTTGCGGGGCAGACGGACAACGCTGTTCTCGCCCTTCAGGCAGGCGTAGTATTTTTCGGTCTTGTCCTCGCCCTTGTTCTCAGCCTTCTTGCCGATGCCGATCAGGAGCGTCTGCTCGGTCTTCTTCGAGTCTTCCTCGGAACGCTTGAAGGTGATGAACAGCTTCTCGTCTTTTGAGCCAAGATTGTATTTGCCCAGATCGCCGTCCTTCACGTCGTCGGCGACAAAATCTTCGCCCTCGACTTTGATGTTCGCCAGGTCGGCGAGCAGGGCGCGAACGTTGGTCGGCGCCTTGTTCTCCTCCGTCGCGGGATTGCCGTCCATCTCGGCGGCGCCGCCCTTGAACTGCGCCGGCGCCGTGTAGCGCCAGCCGCCGCTACTGGTCTTCTCCAGTCCGAGCGCGGGCGTACCCGCCTCCTTGCCCAGCGCCAGTTCGACCGACTGGAGGTCGGTGCCGCTGCCGCCGATCAACTCCCGTTCGCGGAAGGTGACGGCGTCCTTCAGGAGAATGTCGAGCTGCGTCTTGGGGACGGCGACCGCGTCTTTCTCGCGGTCGGACGAGATGACGTACATCACGGCCGTGCCCTCATCGCCGGGCGAGACCTTGCCGACCTGGAGCGTCAGCGCCGGCTTGTCCCCGCGCTGGAGCGTGACGACGGTTTCGGGCTTCTCCAGCCCCCAGTCGGCGAGGCGGTGCGGCGACTCGGCTTCGGTCTTTCTCGCCTCGTAAACGTGGCTGACGAGGTTCTTGACCGCGTCGCCGTTGGCGCGGAAGCCGTTCACCTTCCACCGCTTGGAACTGTTGTCGCGGACGAAGAGGAGCTTCTCGTCCGGCTTGGCGCGCACGATCTCGATGCGGTCCACCTCGTCGGGGTTGGCTTTGGCCTTGGCATCGTTGAGGGACGGGAAGATGAATTTGTTGTCGTCGGCCGGCGACGGTCCGACGTAGAGCGTGACCGTCAGGCCGATCAGGATGAGGGCGAGAACACCGAACAGGATATATGTCGTCTTGAAATTCATGACCAGGCAGCCCTTCGCGCGGGTACTAGC
>JBBQPD010000425.1:0-5807 GCA_038331535.1 Gemmatales bacterium
GAGGGCCGGGGCTTCCGCGCCGACCGACTCGACGGCCGGGGCGGCAGCAAGCGCGGCGGTCATGCCAACGAGCGAACTGGCGGCGGCAATCGCCTCAAGCACTTCAAGATAGAGGGGGGGGGGGGGAAGAAATAGCGCGTCGGACGGCGGGGCGCCGGTTGCTTGCCCAGCGCCGAAAAAAGTCCGAGAAGGCGTCGATGCGAGAGTGACGCGCCATGTGGTGCCCATAAGCTGAATGCGGCTGACGATTGGGATTAAGGACAGGTCGTGTAGGAATTGCGGCAGACGCATTCAGAGGTGAGGTTAGCAGCGTTGCGCGAAGAGAGCAAGGTCAGTTTTGACGAAAATAACGCTTTTGCCAGAAATGCGATGATGCCGTTGGAAAAAGCGCCCTTCGGATCGGCGGCTCAATCCACCGTGATCCGCACCACTTCGATGCGTACCCAGAGCGGATCGAGTTCGTGGCGTTTACCCTTGCCGAGGTGGTTGTCCTGGTAGCGGCCTTTCTCGTCGTTGAAGCCGATCCACAGTTTTTCCTTGTCGCGGGTCAGCTTGATTTCGAGCGGCTGGCCCGGCGGCAGGCACTTCGTCGGCCCTGTCGATTCAACAAGAAAAGACAAGAAAAGAGGACAGGCCTCATTTCTGGCCCCACTCCGGCCACGTGGCCGACCCCGGAAACGGCCCATCCCACCCGCACCCGCGCACGAGTGACCGGACAAAACTAGGCCTGTTCTCTTTTATTTTCCCGAGGGGGTGTGAGCGCTTTGCACAGCAACTTGCACAGAAACTGACCGTCCCACGCGTTTGACCTGTCCACTCGAAGGCAATCGATTTGAGAAAGCCCCCAAGTACTCGGGAGACGAAACGCCGCAAGTTGTTGGCCCACAGTCTCTTGAGGAGCGACATTTCGTCTACGTGGCAAACGGCCCGCTGGAGACGAAATGTCGAGCGGAAACGAACAGTGGTCGAAAGGCCGCGCACTCGCCGCGGAACTCACGCCAGCGCCTTCTCGATCACAACGCCGGCGACATCCGTCAGGCGCTCGTCGCGGCCGTTGTGGCGGAACGTCAGATTGAGATGGTTCAGCCCGAGCAGGTGCAGGACGGTGGCGTGCAGATCGTTGACGTGGCACTTCTCCTCGGCGGCGCGGAGGCCGATCTCGTCGGTGGCCCCGAGCGCCTGGCCGCCCTTCACGCCGGCGCCAGCCAGGAACATCGTGAAGCCGTAGGGGTTGTGGTCGCGGCCGTTGGTGCCCTCGGTCATCGGCGTGCGGCCGAACTCGCCGCCCCAGATCACCAGCGTGTCGTCGAGCAGGCCGCGCGCCTTCAGGTCGTGGAGCAGGCCGGCGACGGGTCGATCCATTTGCAGACAGAGCCGGCCGTGATTGCCTTCCACGTCGGCGTGAGCGTCCCAGCCGTTGGTGTCGCCGCAGTAGACCTGTACGAAGCGGACGCCGCGCTCGGCCAGCCGGCGGGCCAGCAGGCAGCGCGTGCCGAACTCCGCCGTTATCAGCTGGTCGAGGCCATACAGCCGCCGCGTCGCCGGCGATTCCTTCGATAGATCCACCGCCTCCGGAGCGTGGGCCTGCATGCGAAACGCCAGCTCGTAGGCGGCGATCCGCGCTGACAGCTCCGAATCGTCGGCGCGTGTCTGGCGGTGCTGCTCGTTCAACTGGTTGATGAGGTCGAGGGTGCGCCGCTGCTGCGCGTCGGAGACGCCGTGTGGATTCTTGAGGTGCAGCACGGGGGCGGCGCCGCCCTGAAGGAGCGTGCCCTGGTAGGCGGACGGCAGGTAACCGTTGCCCCAGGCCGGAGCGCCGCCCTTGACCCAGCCGGCGGGATCGGGCAGCACGACGAACGCCGGCAGGTTGCGGTTCTCGGAACCGAGGCCGTAGCTCGCCCAGGCGCCGAGGCTCGGCCGGCCCATCAGGATCGAGCCGGTGTTCATCAGGTAGACCGACTCCGGATGCGTCACGCTGTCGCCGTGGCAGCCGCGCAGGACGCACAGGTCGTCGGCACACGCCGCCAGGTTCGGCAGCAGGTCCGAGACGTCGATGCCGCCGCGTCCGTACTTTTTGAAGGTGCGCTTGGTCGCGAGAAGACGGTTCTTGTCCACGCCGCGCCGCGTCTTCACCGGGCCAAACGACGGCGGCAGCGGTTGGCCGTGCAGGCGTTGCAGGTCGGGCTTCGGTTCAAACGTCTCCAGATGACTGGGCCCGCCGGACATGAAGAGGAAGATCACGCGCTTCGCCCGCGGCGCGAGATGAGGCGAGCCGGCGAGGAGTCCTTGATCCGCCAGCAGCGCTGTGAGCGCGAGCGAGCCGAACCCGCCGCCGGCCCGGCGGAGGAAATCGCGGCGCGACGGCGGAGAGCGCATGGCGTCAAACATCATGGAGACCCAAAGACTAACCACAGAGGCACAGAGACACAGAGACAATAAGACAAGGAAGGTCGCTGTATTTCCTTTACTTCTTTTCTTTCTCTGTGCCTCTGTGTCTCTGTGGTTCAATTCTTCAATCCAGATACACGAACTCATTCAGGTTAAACAGCGCCCGGCACAGCTCGCTCAGCGGCGAGTCGGCGAGGAACGCCCGCGCCAGCCGCATCTCGGCGTCGGTGGGATTTCGTCCCAGAGTGTATTGATACGCCAGCCGTACGCGCCCGTCCGCAGTCGCCGACTCTCGTTCCAGTCGGGCCGTCAACGCCTGCGCGGCCTCCGTCACGTCGCCGGAGTTGAGCAGCGCCAGCGCCTGCGGTGCCGTCGTGCTGCGTTCGCGACGCGGACAGCTCAGATTGCTATCCGGCAGGTCGAACGCTTCCAGGAACGGAAAGCGCAGGTTGCGGCGGGCGCTGATGTAGACGCTGCGGCGGACGTGGTCGCGCGCGTCGGCACTGGCCTTCCAGCCTTTCGATGCCTGCTGCGCCTCGGGCGGCAGCGGCGGATAGACGCTAGGGCCGCCGACCGTGCGGTTCAGTCGACCGCCGATTGACAACAGGGTGTCACGAATGATTTCGCCTTCAAGCCGGACCCGGCTCATGCGCGCCAGCAGACGATTGTCTGGGTCGCGCGCAAGCGCTTCCGGCGACGGCCGCGCGGATTGCTGATAGACGGCCGACGAGAGAATCAGCCGATGGAGGCGCTTGATGTCCCAGCCCGATTCGACGTACTCGACGGCGAGCCAGTCGAGCAACTCGGGATGGGTCGGCGGTTCGCCGTGAACGCCGAAGTCGCTCGGCGTTCGCACCAGTCCGTAACCGAAATGATGCTGCCAGACGCGATTGACGAAGACGCGGGCCGTCAGCGGATTGTCACGACTCGCAACCCAGTCGGCGAGGACGGAACGCCGAGAAGAGGCAGACACCGGCTTACGGTCCGGCGCGACGACGGCCGGAAAGCCCGCAAACACTTCTTCGGCGGGATGACCCAACTCGCCGCGCACGAGCAGAAACGTCTTTGCCGGAGTCGGCGCCGTCTGTAACCCCATCGCCACAGGCGGCGCGGCTGGCTTGCGGGCGTCGAACTTTTCGATTTCCTTCAACAAGGACAGACGCCGCGCTTTGTCGTCAGGGCTGAGCGCCTTCTCGACTTCCTGGACCGAGACGACGAGGAGACGGCCGGTCTTCTCAACGATTTCCTGCTGAGGCGCATTGCGCTTCGCCGGGTCAATCTTGTGGGCGGCACGAGCCTCGTCGGAGAGCTTCGCGAATCGCTCCTCGTAAAGCCGTCGGCGATACGGCTCCTCCAATGTGGCGATCAAGTCGCGCGCCGGTTTGACGAGGGCGCCGTAATCGCGCTGCGCCTGCGCATCGGCCTTCCGGCGCTCGGCGTTGGCGATGGACAGGTCGTAGCGAAACGCCGACGGCGTGAAAAATGCCTGGAGTCGGTAGTAATCGGTCTGTGGCAATGGCTCGAACTTGTGGTCGTGGCAGCGGGCGCAGGCGAGCGTCAGGCCGAGGAACGCGAGGCCCGCCGTGTCGGTCATGTCGTTGAGCGTGTTTTGCCGGCGCTGGGCCTGACTCGCGGCGTCGGTCATGTCGGGTCCGAGCAGGTTGAAGCCGGTCGCGATCAGGGAGTCGGGATCGGCGGGAAACAGTTCGTCGCCGGCCAGTTGCTCCTTCACGAAGCGGTCGAACGGCTTGTTGGCGTTGAACGAGCGGACGACGTAATCGCGGAAACGCCAGGCGTTCGGCCGCACTTCGTCGAACTCGTAGCCGTTGCTCTCCGCGTAACGGGCGAGATCGAGCCAGTGCCGGCCCCAGCGCTCACCGTAAGCCGACGACGCGAGCAACTCGTCCACGAGCGCTTCAACCGCCGCTTGCGGCTTCGCGGCAGACGCCCGGCGAAACGCGTCCACCTGCTCCGGCGTGGGCGGCAAGCCGATCAGGTCGAACGTCAGTCGGCGCAGCAATGCTTCAGGCGCAGCCGGCGCAGCCGGGGCGATGCCCGCCGCTTCGAGGCGGCTGAGGATAAACGAGTCGATGGGCGTGCGACACCAGCCGGCATCCTTCACCACGGGGACAGCAGGGCGGCGCGGCGGCGACCACGCCCAGTGCGCGCGCGGAGAGGTGCTCTCTCCTGCCTTGCTCCACGTTGGTACGAAGACCAGGGCAAGCAGAGCGACGGGGCACGGAATGAGGAGAGAGCGCGGCATGCGGGATGTCACGGAGTCTTCAGGAATGTGACCAGCGCGGCCATGTCGGGACGCAGCGAATCGTCTGGAGCGGGGATGTCGAGGCCGATGCGCACCGTGACGGTACCCTTGGCGCGGTTCGCCACCGGATTCAGCCGGATGACCTTCCCCTGGTGAACGACCTTCGGAAACGCTTCCGAGCGCACCTGGCAGCGTTGCCCCACGAAAACGCGCGACAGGTCGCGTTCTTGCACATCGACTTCGACTTCCAGCGGATGCAGGTTTGCCAGCTCGCAGACATAACCGGGGGCGCCGAAAGCCAGCGGGTTGACGTAAGTGCCGACGGCGACTTTCACGGCGAGTACCGTCCCCTCGAAGGGAGCACGGACCAGCAAGGCGTCGAGGAGGAATCGAGCCTTGTTCAACTCGGCCTCCGCCTCCTGGCATTCGGCTTCGGCGATGGCACTTTCTTCGGGCGGTCGTCCCTTTTTTATCGTCTCCAATTTGACACGCCATTGCTGGGCGAGGGCCATCATCTCCTTCGCGTCTGTCCTGTATTTGATCCGTTCCGCTTCTCGGGTCGCCTTGAGAATCTGCGCCTCAAAAAACTGGGCCTTGTCCTCAGCGATCTTGATGCGGTCCTCGATTTCGGCCACATCTTGTTTCACCGATCCGGCTTTGAGCAGCGCAAGGCGTGCCCGCGCAACTACCAGTTTGGCCTCGGCACGTCGCAGTTCTTGCCGAGCGAGCGTATCCTCCAGTCGAGCCAGCACCTCGCCTTTCTTGACTTTCTGCCCCTCCTCGATCAAAAGCTCCGCGACCAGGCCGCCGATCGCAGGACCGACCTGGGCCTGAGAGCGCGCGATGAAATAGCCTTTGGATTCGAGGACGGGGTGATCTTTGGGTTCGTCGGCGCGCGTGCCGCGCGACCCGACAGCGAACACAACAAGCGCGACGACGATTCGTGCAGTGAAGGATCGGGGCATGAGATTCTTCTCCGTGGTGTCTCGTTCATCTTGACCGATCCGAGTGGCGAAATCCAGGGAAAAACGGACGAACTTGAATCTGAGAAGGAGATTCTCGATGAAGATCCCTTCCGGAATGTTAGCGTCAGGGGATTGGTCCAGGATCAAACGCGCTCACTCGTTCGATCAATCCGGGACGGGCGATGAGGTGG
>JBBQPD010000426.1:0-5796 GCA_038331535.1 Gemmatales bacterium
GGGTGACCAAGACATTTTTTGTCACCCTGTCACCCTGTCACCCTGTCACCCTGTCACCCTGTCACCTTGTCAGCTTTTCGCGCCTCATCCCAAATCGGCCCGTACACCTCTTTATCGAACGGCGGACAGCCCGTCGCGAACTGACCCAGCTCGTTGTGTTTCGCGCGCATCAGTGCGGTGCAATAACTGAACGTGCGGCAAATGCGCTTGCGGTCGAGCCCGCCGGTTTCCTGTAACTGGCGGGCGAAGTCGGGCATCGGCAGCGACGCCCGGCCGACGCCGACGAACGCGGCCAACCCATCGCGCACGTTCGCCGCCCCCGCGTGGAATAGGTACTCCTGCAAGTAACTGTAGCCGCTGCCGACGATCGGCAGTTTCGGGTACGCGCGCTGAATCGCGGCGGTAAGACGGAAGTGCCGATCCACGCCGATCAGCGGGTGTTCCGGCGTCTGGTAGCCGTCCGGCGGCGGATACTCGAACGGCCGGATGACGTGCGGCGTGGCGTAAGGATTGCCCATGCTGACGTTCACCAGCGCCACGCCCAGCTTCGCCATCTCGCCGACCCACCACAGCGGCTCGGTCAAATCCGGCGTCAACGGGTCGTCCTCGCGCGTGCCCCAGGCGCTGCGCACCGGCGGCGTCCACGGGCACGGCTCGCCGTCGTCGTTTTCCGCCTTTTTCCGATACGGAATGCAATCGAAGACGTTGAGCCGCGACGCCACGACGAGGCCCGGCGTCTCGGCGCGGAGGGCTTCTAGGATAGTCCGCGCCAGGCGCGTGCGGTTCTCCAGGCTGCCGCCGAAACGGCCGGGCCGTGTCTTCGCCGTCAGCAGCTCGCTCAGCAGATAGCGATGACACTGCTTCAGGTCGATGAACTGGCAGCCGATCTTGTGCGCCAGTTTCGCCGCCGCGACGTAGCGATCGACGAGGCGCAACAGGTAATCGTCGTCGAGCAGCGGGTACGAGGCATCGACGACTTTCCCCGTCGCTTTATCCGCAATGGTGCGCGGATCGAGGATCGGGTCGTGGAAGGCGAGCAGCGGTTTGGGGTGGCTGTAACGGCCGGAGTGCGTCAGTTGCAGGCCGACGACGAAATCGGCGTCGCTGCCGCACGCCTGGCGATGGGCGTCGCGACACTGGCGCAACATGCGCTCGAAGGCGGCGGCCGTTTTGTCGCACAGGAAGAGTTGGCGCGGAGTAGCCCGGCCTTCCTCGGCCACGGCGGCGGCCTCGCCCCAGATGAGCTTGGCCCCGCCGGCGCCGAAGCGCAGATAACGGCGGTAGGTCAGCTCGCCCGGTTCGCCGTCGAGGGTGCCGTCGCAGCCCTCCATCGGCTGGACGCAGAGGGCGTTGCCGGCGGTCAGCGGGCCGAAGCGGACGGGCCGGAACAGCGGACCGAAGTCGTCGCTGAAGCGCAGACCGAGGCCGAGCTGTTCGCCCGCGGCCTGTAGTTCTTCGACGGAGTGGAACTTGAAATAACGTGCCACGGTAGAGGCTCACAGGAGTGGTTTAGATACTTACCTCTGACCTTTTCCTCACGACGCGCAGAAGTTCCACTGCGTTCTTGCTGACAGCTAGTAGCTGATAGCTATCAGCTTTCAGCCAAACGGGTTTTGCGTTGTTGCTAACCCATTGCGGCTCGGCCGCGATGCGTTCTTGCTGACAGCTATTAGCTGATAGCTATCAGCTTTCAGCCAAACGGGTTTTGCGTTGTTGCTAACCCATTGCGGCTCGGCCGCGATAGGCAGATGGAGGAAAATAGCTGGTCCGCCCGCGGTTAAACCGGAAAATCTCACCGCCCCGACAGCGCCTGATCGACCGCGTACCACAGCTCATTCATGCGGAACGGCTTGCGAATCATGCCGACGGACGGCCGACGCAGCAGCTCGGGCGCGGGGTCGGCCTCCGGCAAACCCGTGCAAAGCAGGATCGGCACGCCCGTCCGCCGCTGCCGTAACCGGTCGAAGATCGTGCGCGGATCCTCGCGCGGCATCATCAGGTCGAGGATCACCAGGTCCGCCGCCAATCCGCCCGCCAGCTGGTTCAACCCCTCCTGACCGGTCGTGACGCACACGACCTCGTGCCCGGCGATCTTCAAGAAGCGCCGCACCACGTCGAGCACCGGCTCCTCATCGTCGATCACCAGAATGCGCCGCCGCGGACCGCGTTCCGGTTCGACCATCTCGGACGTTCGGGGCGACGGCGGTTTCACCTTGGTGGCACGCTGCCGCGGCAGGTAGAGGCGGATGCAGGTGCCCTGAACCAGTTCGCTCTCGATGGTCAGAAAGCCCTGGTGGCCCTGGACAATGCCGAACACCATCGGCAGCCCGAGGCCCGTGCCCTGGCCGACTTCCTTCGTGGTGAAGAACGGGTCGAGCGCCTGGTTCAGCACCTCCGGACTCATACCGCAACCCTGGTCGGCCACTTCCAGCACGACGTAGTCGCCCGGCGGCACGGGCTGCGGAAAGCCGAAGCGTTCGCCGTCCAGCACCTCGTGGCGAACGCGGAGAATAACGGCGTCCGACGGGCCGGCCGTCTCGTTGCCGGCCCGCCGCTCGCGCAGCGCGTCGCGGGCGTTGAGAACGAGGTTGACGAGCGCCTGCTGCAACTGGTTGGCGTCGGCCTCGACCAGCAGCAGCCCGCCGTCGCTGCCCAGCTCCTCCGCCTCCAGGACGACTTCGACGTGCAGCGTTCGCCGCACGAGATCGGCGGTGGTGCGCAGCAGTTCGGGGATGAAGGTCCGCTGCCGGCTCAGGGCCGGTTTGCGGGCGAAGGCCAGCAGCTGCCGCGTCAGCGTCGCCGCCCGCTCCGACAGCGACACGATGTTTTGCAGGAACTCGCGCACCGTCGGCAGCAGGCCGGGCTCGCGCAGACCCAGCGCCGCGTAGCCGTTGATGCCGGCCAGCAGGTTGTTGAATTCGTGGGCCACACCGCCCGCCAGCGTGCCGACGCTCTGCATCTTCTGCGCCTGCAACAGCTGGCGTTCGAGCTGCTTGTGTTCGGTCACGTCGCGCATGATGCCGACGAAATGCGTCACGCGGCCCTGGGCATCGACGATGGGCGAGAGGGTCATGGACGTGGGCACCAGGCCGCCGTCCTTACGGCGGTTCGTGACCTCGCCCTGCCAGCTATTGCGGCCAAGGACAGCCTGCCACATGCCGGCGTAAAACTCCGGCGGGTGGACGCCGCTCTTGAGCAGCCGCGGCGAGTGGCCCTCCAGCTCTTGCCGGCTGTAGCCGGTCAGGTCCATCAGCGCCTGATTGACCTTGAGGATGATGCCTTTCAGGTCGGTGATCATGATGCCGTCGCGGGCCGACTCCAGCGCCTGGATCAGCAGCCCGTTGGCCTGTTCGAGGCGGTAGCGATTCACCGAGGCGCTGACGCGCTTGGGCAGGTCGGTCAGGAATTTCACGCCGTCGTCCTTGACGACGTAATCGAGCGCGCCGGCCTTGAAGGCTTTCGCCGCGGTTTCCTGGTCGCCCAGGGCGGTCATCATCAGCACGGGGGCGGCGATGCCTTCGTGGGCCAGCGTGCGCAGCAGGTCCAGGCCGAGCTGGTCGGGCAAAATGTTATCGAGGATGACGAGGTCGAAAATGTCGTGGCGCAGGATGGTGACGGCGTCGGCGCCCGTGCGGCAGCTCGTGACCCGGTGGCCGGCCCGTTCCAGGTGCTTGCGGATGAGCAGCACGACGTCTTCATCGTCTTCGATGAGGAACAGCCGCAACGATTCCGTCATGTGCCGGTCTCCTGCCGCCGCCGGCTTGCCGTTTCGCGAAACGCAAAATCCGTTCACCACGTCCGCGCCAGAATGGTGACGCGGGTGCCTCGTCCCGGCTCGGAATCGATGCGGACGGCCCCGCGCCAGCTCGCGACGACCTGGCGCACCAGCGCCAACCCAAAGCCGGCGCCGCCGCTGGCTTCGCCGGCCAGCGTCGCCCGCGCCTGGGCGAGCTGAAGCGCCGTCATGCCGCGGCCGTCGTCGCGGATGTGAACCTCGACACCTACTGCCTCGACGCGGCGGGCGCCGATTTCGACCGCCAAGGTCCGTCCGGGGACGGTCGCCTGGAACGCATTCCGCAGCAGCTGGCTGACGACGTGATACAGGGGAGCGCGAGTCGTCGTGGCGAGGGGCATGTCTCGTTGGAAATGATAGTCAACCGCCTGGCCCTTGAAAAGCACTTTCGCTTCGACGGCGGCCTCGTGAACCAGTTCGCCGAGGTCGAGCGCCTCGACCGGCCCTGGCTTCTGGCACAGTCGTCCCAGCGCCGCCAGGGTACGCATACTTTCGTCCACCTGTCGCGCCACCTCCGCCAGCCGGCCGACGAGGGCACAAGCCTCCGGCGCCGCGTCCGGCCCGAGTTCCATTTCCGCCATGCGCGCCAGCCCTTGTAGAGCCACCATACGGTTCGGCAGGTCGTGCCCCAGCGCCTTCTGATAGAGCGCGCGCTGCATCTCCAGCAACTCGAAGCGCTCGCGCACCGGGTCGGTGTCGCCGTCCGGACAGAAGTCGTGGCCAATCTCCATCGCTGCGGACCTCTGGGAACGGGGAGCTATCTGGTATTGTAGCCCGCGAGCAGAAGTGGCACCGGCGTCCCGCCGGTGCGGCGCGAACGCTGGCGTGAGCTATGATTGATTTCCGCTGGCGGCTTGGCGGTCGCTCGCGCTAAGCCGCCAGCGGCAAACATTGAATTGGCCTTGTGCGTTCGCCGCAAGCCGTTACCCTTGTGGGAGTTTTCCGGGAAAGCGCTGGCGCAAGAGAGAACACATGGACCTGATCCATACCGTGCTCGAATACGTCCTTCACCTCAAGGACCATCTCAATCAATTGGTCGAGTGGAACGTGCCGGGCTTCTACGCGGTGATGTTCCTGATCGTGTTCGCCGAGACCGGCCTGGTGGTGACGCCGTTTCTGCCGGGCGATTCGCTGCTCTTTTTGCTTGGGGCGATGGCCGCTGCTGCCGGTTCGAGCCTGAGCCTGCCGCTGCTGTTCGTCCTGCTCGCCGTCGCGGCGGTGCTCGGCGACGCGGTGAATTATCACGTCGGCCATTACCTCGGCCCGAAGGTCTTCCGCTACGAGAAGTCGTGGCTGCTGAACCGCAAACACCTGTTGCGAGCGCAGGAGTTCTACGAGCGCTACGGCAGCAAGACAATCATTCTGGCCCGATTCGTGCCGATCGTGCGCACGTTCGCGCCGTTCGTGGCCGGCATCGGCGAGATGAAGTATCGCAAATTCTTCCTGTACAACGTCGTCGGCGGCCTGGCGTGGGTGGCGATCTGCCTCGGCGCCGGCCACGTCTTCGGCCAGACGGAGTGGGTGACGAAGCATTTTGAAATGGTGATCGTGGCGATCGTCGCGATCTCGGTGCTGCCGATGGTGGTGGAGATCATTCTCGCCCGCCGGCGCGGTGCAGCGGAAAAGCAAGCCGCTTGCGGCTTCGCAGCGGAACCGGCGACGGCGGAGAAGAAGGCGGGATAAGGCGAGCGCTGGCGAGCCTCCCCCGTAAGTGGGGGAGTACGTCTCGACGGGTTCACCCCGCAGCCGGCACTTCTTGTTTCTGTTCGCTTGCAAGCATGACCTTCCGCGCCAGGGCAATGGTGTCCTCGATCAAGGCCGGATCGACCTCTGGCGGGACAAACCCATGCACGGACTGCGTGCGGATGTTCCACGCCTCGCGGGCACTTTCAAATTCTTTTCTCGACAGGAAGCCGTTCGAGTAGAGCATCCGGAGAAGTTCGGTCGGCGTCGTCCTTCCGTATAACTCCGCGTCAAGCCTCAGCCGCCGCATGGCCGCCTCC
>JBBQPD010000427.1:0-5791 GCA_038331535.1 Gemmatales bacterium
CGCCCAGCGCCAGACGAGCGTCAGACGCGGTCGCTCCGCCCAGATCAGAACGGTGTCCAGCGGGGCCACCCGGCTGAAGTAGTCGCTCCGCACATTGCCTGCCACGATGACCGCACGCCCCGGCAGCGCGCCGCTCCGCGCCTTCCCCTCGTCGTACAGATTCGACAGTCGGAAAGGCTCGTCGCCCTTCAGGTAACCGCGGGGGATCTGGGCAGACGGAGCGGCCTGGTGATAGCGCGGGTCAAAATCCGGCGGCAGTAGCGGCATACGCTCTTCGACCCAGTGCTGGTCGTAGGTGCCGGCGTAGCGGCGCCGCGCCTTGTCGTCGCGGCGCACCGGGCCGAACGGCCAGGCCGACCCGACCGAGGAGGCGGCCCGCACCGGCCCGACCTCCACCTCCACGCGCCGTCCCCGCAGCGGGTTGGCCTCCGGCGGACCCGGCGGCGCCACCACGAACACGTCGGTAGCCGGCTTGAAGTCGCACAGGTCAGCCGGCACCCGCAGCGGTCCTTTCTGCGGGTCGCCTTCGAACTCGTCGGCCCAGGCGAAGGGCACCTGTTCCTCGGCCACCGTCAACTCCCCGCCGGGGCCGATGTCATAGGTGCCTTTCACGATCACCGCCCCGACGTTGCGCCCCTCGCGGTCGATCAGCGGCACGACCTCGACGGCGAACGGAGTCTGGTTGTTGACCTCGGGCATGTTACTCCCGGCACCACTCACGCCATCATGATGAACCCGCCGACGCGGCCCGAGGCTACCGAAGTCTTGTACCAGTTCGACGGGAACGGCTCGGCGCCCTTGGGCCCTTCACTGTGATTCTCGGTCGGACAGCCCGGATAGCTGGGCGGGCAGATCAGGTGGAACTCCTTCACCTCGGTGTGCCCCGCGTCGGCCATGCGGTTGCCAACATTCTTGGAGAAAAGGCCGAGAGCATGGTTCACCACGGCATTGAGGGGAGTCAGGGTGACCCCGTCCGCGGCCCCTCCCCACTTCGTGTCCAGAGGGTGATCCATCTGCAGGCCCATGCTTTTGCGAGTCCCCCCAGCGCGCAGCTGCCGCACCAGACAGTCTGCGGCCCCCGCGGCCTCGGCGGATTCGGCCTGCTCCTGGGAAGTCTGGGCGTCCATGAGCTGGGTAGCGTTTCTCTGGCAGGCGCCCTTCAAAACCTCCATTGCCGGCGTAACCGCTGCCCGGATTCCAGCGCCGGGCAGGTTCGCGTTCATTTGCCGGACCTTCGTCGCCGCCTGCTCGCGCTGGCAGCAATCCCAGCGGCTATCACATTCGATGATGACGTCGCCGCCCATGTAGGTGGCCTGAGCTATTGTCGCCATGCGCCTCTCTCTTTCCGGACCGGTCAGGCGGATCCCGCCGGCTGCGGTTCGATCTTGCAAAGCGCGATCAGCTGCTCGAACCATAGAGACAGCTCGGAGAAGCCGAGACTGCCGCTGCCGAGCGACCACACCACCGTTAGCTCGCCCTTCTGCACGGGGCGGTTCGGGTCGAGGAACGTCCAGACGTTCGGCTGCTCGCTGTTGGCGATGAAGTAGCCGTCGAGAACCGAGCCGTCGCCGTAATCCGCGCTTAACCGCTTCCATTTGCGCACCGGCTCGTCCCAGCGGCCGCCGGGCAGCACGTCAGCCACGGCGAACAGGTCGCCGCCGAGCGCGAGACCCTCGTAGCCGTCGTGCAATTCCAGGAAGGCGCGGTAGGAGGGCGGCAGAGGTAACTCCCAATGGGCCTCCAGGCGCCCCAAGTCCTCGGGCTTCGCCGGCGCGTGGGGGCGCAGGGCGGGCGGCCTCCAGCCTTTTCGCAGCGCCTGTTCCCGCTGAGCCGCGGCCAGCCGGTCCACCACGTCGCGCATGCGCCTTTGCAAGAGGTCCACGCGCCCTCCTTAGCCGACGGCGTTGTAGGAACCGGCACCGTTCTGTTTCATCATGTCGGTCAACCGCGGCACGTTTTGCCCCTCGGCTTTGATGTCGAACGAGTACAGAATGAACTGCGCTTTGCCCTTGGTGCAGTTCGACACGACGCCACCGATCGAGCCGGCCTCGTCGCCCGTACTGGTGGAGTAGACCGACGATTTGAGCATGATACCATTGCCGTCGGCCTCCACCGTCGTGGCCGTCTCGGCGGCGTCGGCGGCCTTGGCAATGTTGGGGTACGGGATCGGGATCGGCGGCGCGGGCGGTGCCGGCGTCTTGCATACGTCCGGGAAGACCGGCGAGACGCCGCCGCTCCCCTTGTGAGCGACGGTCATCGGCGAGTTCGCCGTCACGGTTACCGGCATGATACACCTCAGTTCAGTTGGACGCATGCGCCCTGAACGCGGTTGGCGCCCCGCGCCCGCGATACGACCTGGTCGGCGGTCGTCACCACCCGGCCACGGGCGTCGAGACGGATCTGCGAGCCGCCCGCGATCAGCACCACTTCGGCCTCGGCCTCGATGCGCACCGTGCGCCCCTTGAGAACCACGTCTGCGCCGGCGCCGCCTTCGGCTTCCAGGGGAACGCCGTCGTACAACTGCCCGACGATCACCGGCAAGCCGCCCGACAGCAGTTGCAGCAGCACCGGATCCTTCAGGTTGCGCAGCGGCACGGTCGTCCGCGCCGGCAGCGGCCCGGCCGCGTTGCCGTCGAAGTCAACGAACACGGTACCACCCTCGGCGGCGACGATCCGTCCAAGACAGGCCGCCCCTTCTACCGGGGCAGCCGGGGTAGGTGTGGCGGGGGGTGCCGACGCGGAAGGGGCGACGGGCCGCCGCTTCTTCAAGCGCACCACGTCAAACAGCACCGGGGCGGCGGCGCCTTTTCCTCCGAAGGCCAGCAAGACGTCGCCGCCGCTGGTCAACGCCCGTCGGACTGCGGCGGCCGGCACGGAGGCTGTCACGCGCGCCGCCACCGGACCGAACGCGTTCCCCGGATAGTCCACCAGGGGGGCGCCGTCCGCGGTCCGGCCTACGACGCGCCCGATCTTAATACCCGACAGTACCGGCCGTGCGTGCAGCACCGGCAGCATCGCCGTTTGGAGCCTCGCCACGTTTGTCCCCTCCTCATCAGTTCTGCGCGATCTTGGAACCCTTCAGCACCATGTCGCTGCTCGCCTTGGCGACAATCTTGCCCGAGCCGTCGATCTTGATGTCTTTGCCCTTGATCTCGATGGTGCCGTCCTTTTTCATGGTGATGCTGGCGTCGCCCGTCTTTAGGACGATTTGCTCGCCGGCGGAGAAGCTCAGGTGCTTGCCGATCTCCGCGGCGTAGTCCTCCTTAACCTCCTCCTTCTTCGACTTGTCGATCTTCTCCGTATAGTTGCCGCCGACCGTCTCCGTGATATTGCCCGATACCTTGACCGTCTGGCTGCCTCCCACTGTCACCGATTGGCCTCCCACGACGGTCACGCTATGACTGGCGCCGACGGTCGTCACCTGCGCCCCAATCACGTTGACCGTCCGCACCGCTGCCACCATGATCGTTTGGGCGGCCCCAATCATGACAGTCTCCGCCAGGACCACCTTGCGGTCGCGGGTCTTCATCACCGTGATGCTCTCGGCCCCGCCTACCGTCTCGGTGCGGTTGGCGCCGATGTCGATCGTCTCGTTCTGATCCACCGTCTCCTTCCGGTTCTGGTGGATCGTGATCGTCTCGTTCTTGTCCACCGTCTCCGTGCGATTGCCGTGAACGGTAATCGTCTCGTTATTGTCCACGGTCTCGGTACGGTCGTGGTGGACGAGCACCGTCTCGTCGTTGTCCACCGTCTTCAGGCGGTCGTGGCCGACCCAGTGCGATTCGTCGTTCTCGACGCCGATGGTCTGGTCCTTCTCGGCGCGGATGTAGAGCAGCTCCGCGCCCTTCTTGTCCTCGAAGCAGATTTCGTTGAACGTCTCCGGGCTGCCGCCCAGGCTGCTGCGCGTCTTGATGCCGCTCATCGTCTTGTTAGCCGGCAGGCCGTAGGGTGGCATCATCTCGGCATTGTAGACGCTGCCGACGATGATCGGCTGGTCGGGATCGCCCTCCAGGAAATCGACGACGACCTCCTGGCCGATGCGCGGGATGTGGATGAGACCCCACTGCTTGCCGGCCCAGTGCGTCGCCACGCGCACCCAGCACGAGCTGCCGGCGTCGTTCTTGCCTTGCCGGTCCCAGTGGAATTGCACCTTCACGCGCGAGTATTTGTCCGTGAAGATCTCTTCGCCGGGCGGGCCGACGACGACGGCGGTCTGCGATCCCGCGACGGTCGGTTTCGGCGTGTCCTGCGGCGGCGCGAACGGAAAGTCGGCCGGGATGCACTCGAACGTGTTGTCGTACTCGAACGACTCCCAGTCGCCGCTCTGGTAGTTGCCGGACAGGTGGAAGGCGTGCTTGACAGCGGTGAGGACGTACGCGCCCTCGGCCTTGAGGAGCTTGGTCGTGTCGCCGGCCTGGGTCGCCAGCGTGAACTTGTGGCCGGACGTCATCTGGCGGGCCGAGCCGGCGCCGCGGATCAGGATGGCCGGCAACGTCCCCTGCTTGGCGCGGACCTCGACGGTACGCTTGTTGTCCTCGAAGATCTGTTGCAGGTCGGCCGCCTTGGCGCCGCCGCCGGCATCGATGCCGTCGAAGCGCTGGGCGTAAGCGCCGGGGTAGTCGTAAACCTCCAGCTTGCCGTTATCGCCGACGGCCAGCTTGTGCGTCACCTGCCCGACCTTGACGGAATCCGGCACCGCCTTTTCGGCTTCCAGATGCTTGTGCGGCAGCTCGAAACTGTGGTCCCAGAGCGTGTACTTGCCCGGCGTCAGCTCCTGCGTCTTGCCGAACTGGCTAATGAGGTCGTCGCCGGCGACGGTGCCCTTCGGCAGGCTGGTGTAGACGATTTCCGTCTTCCCCGGCACGTCGGGATGGCCCTTCGGCGTGTTGGCGACCACGAGCTGATGGCCGGCGGCGCTGTGCTTGAAATAGTAGTAGATGCCTTCCTCTTCCATCAACCGGCTCGCGAAAGCGAAATCGCTCTCCCGGTACTGCACGCAATAGTCGCGCGGATGGAAGGTGCCATGAATATCGAAAGAAACGTCGAGGCCTTTCAATACTTCCGCCAGGATCTCCGGTACGCTCTTGTGCTGAAAGATGCGGCTCTGGACGCGCTTCGACCAGAGCCAGAATGCGGGGACAATCTCCATCTGATAGCTGGTAAATCGTTCGTCGCTGGCTCCCTGACTGATGCGGACGCAGACGCCGTGGAAGAAGCGTTGCTTGTCGCCGGGCAGATCGAGTCGGACGCCGACGGGCTGGCCGAGCAGCTTGTCGAAGGGAACATCCGTCTTCACCTCGGCGAGCAGGTCGAGCTTGAACTCGAAGAGTTGCGAGATCGCCTCCTCGCCGGCGAAATCGATGAGGAGGAGCTTGTCCACGCCGAGCGGCGTCGTCACCGCCATGGGGCGCTTCGCCTGGGTAATGGTCGGCATGAAGACTCTCCGGACGACCCTCCCCGGTTTTGGAGACGGGGAGGGATTACTTTACCAGCTGCGCCTGACGACGCAAGCGTCTCACTCTTGATATGCAGGACTCGCATCCGGAGCGGACAAAGGTTCCCCGGGGTCCAGTTTTGGCGCCCGAAGGAATCAGGCCGCTCTTGCGTCGCGACGATCGTGCGGAGTATTGTAGCGGCGTTTCGATTCTCACGCGCTCACGGAGGGGTCGGCCATGTCGAAGTCCGAAGAGCCAGTTCGACGCTTGGGATGGTTGAAACGGTTCGGCGTCTGGACCGGAGTCGTGATGATGACAGCCGCCGAACCGTTTCAACCATCCCAAGCGTCGAACTG
>JBBQPD010000428.1:0-5788 GCA_038331535.1 Gemmatales bacterium
AAGAGCGCTCCCTGACGGTCGCGGCTCGTAGCAGCATCTTCGGAGGTTCCACGACCATGAAACGCTGGTCTCTCGCACTGACCTGTTTCGTCCTGGGCGTCGGCGCCGGCTGGTACGTCGCCGGCCCGTTACTGCGCGGACAGGTCGCCCCACAGGCTGTTTCTCCCGATGTACCCGTCGCGCCGCGCGAACCGGTCTCGTTCCGCGACGTGGTCAAGAAAGTGCTGCCTGCTGTCGTCAGCATCGACGCCAAGACGAGCAAAACGCGCCGCGGCGAGAAAGAGCCGCCAGACGATCCGAACCAGCTCGGTTTCGGCAGCGGCTTCCTCGCCGATCCGAAGGGGGTTGTCGTCACGAACTATCACGTCGTCGAGGGCGCGGAACGTGTCGAGGTAACGCTGGCCGACGGCCGCAAGTTCGTCTCGAAGGACATCAAGAGCGATCCGAAAACGGACCTCGCCGTCGTCCGCCTTGAAACGAAGGAGGCGTTGCCGTTTCTCCGCTTCGGCGACAGCGGCGCGATGGAGATCGGCGACCGCGTCCTGGCCGTCGGCGCCCCGTTCGGACTCACCGGGTCGGTTACTGCCGGCATCGTCAGCGCCAAGAGCCGCAGCCTGCGCATCAACCTGTACGAGGACTTCATCCAAACGGACGCGGCGATCAACCCCGGCAACAGCGGCGGCCCATTGGTGAACCTCGACGGCCAGGTGATCGGCGTCAACTCGGCGATCAAGAGCAAAAGCGGCGGCTTCCAGGGCGTGGGCCTGGCCATTTCGTCGAACCTGGTCAAGAACGTGATGGAGCAACTGCTGCGCGACGGCGTGGTGCGGCGCGGCTACCTCGGCATTCAGACGAAAGAAGTGGATAGCCCCGAGCTGGCGGCCCGGCTCGGCCTCGACCGGCCGCGCGGCGTGCTGGTGACGTACCTCTATGAAGGCGCTCCGGCGACGAAGGCTGGCGTGAAGGCCGGCGACGTGATCCTGAGCCTGAACGGCAAGGCGCTGGCCGACAGCCGCGATTTGCAGCACGTCGTCGCCGGGCTGCCGCTGGGCAAGCCGGTGGAACTGGCGGTACAGCGCGATGGCAAGTCGGCGACGCTGCGCGTGACGATCGAGGAGCAGCCGGACCAGTTCGGCACGACGCGCGTGCCAGCGCCGCGCGAGCCGGAAGGGCTGCGCAACACGATCAAGCTCGACAAGATCGGCCTGGAGGCGGCGGACCTGACGGCAGACATGGCCGGCGCACTGGGTTTCCGCGAGGGCATGAAAGGCGCGCTAATCGTGCGCGTGCAACCGGGCAGCATAGCGAGCGCGGCCGGGCTGCGGTCGGGGATGCTCATCACGCGCGTCGAGAAGCAAGCGGTCGCGTCGTCGTCAGCGCTGGCCGAGGCGCTGACAGGCGCGTCGCTGGAAAAGGGCGTGCTGCTGCAAGTGCAGTCGGCACAGGGTGGGACGAACTTTGTGCTGTTGAAAAGCGGCGAGTGAAACCCTGTTTACGTTTCGCGCGAATCCGCGCGAAACGTAAGCACGGATGTCGTGAATCAATACCGGAACTCGATCCCCACGTTCAACCCCTGCGCCCAGAAGCCACTCTCCTTGAACGGCACCGCCGGCCTGTTCCGGTCCACCGGCACGACGCCGGGCGGCAGCTTGAAGTTCGGGATCGTCGTCGCATCCAGCACACGGTCGATCTGATCGCCCGGCCGAACCACGTTGCTCCAGTACAGGAAGTTGTAGCCGACGAACGCCCGCACGTGTTCGTTGAACTGGTAACCGACGTTCAGATCGATCTCTGGAACGACACTGAACACCGTGCGCGAACGGCTGCCGATGTTCGATGGCAGAGCGAGCAGGGTGCCGCGAGCGTTGAGCGCGCTGTTGGGGGTGAAGGTCTGCGAGCCATTGATAATCACGTTCTCGGCGTTGCCGCCCAGGGCCAGCTTGAACTGGCCTTGCAGCGACCAGGCGCCCCAATGCTTCTCGCCGGCAACCCCTACCTGAGCGCCATAGAACCGGTTCTTGGTGTGGAAGTCATCGACTCCGATAGCGTGCTGGCCCGCGAGGTTGCCCAGCAGCGGCGAGTCGCTGAACTGAATGTCCTCGGTGATCCGCAAGTCCTCATCGAGGTCGAGGAAGCGGAAGCCAGCCAGCAGATCGACGCGGTAGTCGCAGCCGCAGCACAGCTTGCCGCGGTAATTCGCATCGATTCCGAAGAATTTGCTCGGCGAGCTGATGGTCAGCGATCCCGATTGCAGGCCAGGGAACGACACAAGCTCGACGTTTTCGCGGTTGCGGTTCAGCTCGAAGAATGGCCGCGAGATGATCGCGTTTTGGGCGGTGTTCGTGGCGAAGCTATCACGCTTTTCGCCGAGGAAGAAACCGCCAACCTCGAACCCTTCCTCATGCCACATGTCGAGCCAAGTACCGGCGCTGAGGCGCAGGCCAGAGCGGAGACCGCCGCCGAGGTTCGAGTCGCCGAACAAGACTTGCGTGCCGTTCTGTCCGAGGATACCCAGGTTTGTCGTGTCGCCGGTCGTTGCCAGCACGGGGATGTGATAGGGCTTGACGCTCCACAGCAGATATTCGCCCTTCACCCAGAAGGACTGGTGCAACGGGTCCGGCACGGGGCCGTCCACCGGGAGCGGGCCGCCGGTCGCCGACGGCCGCACCTCGACGGGCGGCGGCGCGGGGACGATGATCGTCGTGTTCTTCGGCACCGGGATCAGTTCAGGTGAGGCCGAGACCGGCACGATTCCTGACCGATTGGTGGAAGCCGCAGCGCCGCGGTCGCTGGCGAACAGGCTGATCTGTTCGATCAACGCCGACGGGTCGAGTGCCTGCTCGGCCTCGTCGGGCCAGGTGGGCAGCGGCGGCTGTGTGCCATTCGCAGGCGCGGGTGGCAGGGCCGGCGGCGCGGAATTCTGGTAGGAGACCGGCGTCACGGCAAGTACGCCCGCAGTCGCCGGCGGCACGGGCCGGGACGTGGCGATGACGGGCCGGCCCAGCGCGGCCGCCGGCGCGACCGGGCAGGGCAACAGCTCCGAACCCGTCCAGTTGATCGGAGTCGGTTGCGCACCAGCCGGGTGCCAGGCTCGATCCTGGGCCGAAACTGGGGTCAACCAACCACCCAGCGACAACACCAATCCACTCAGCCAAACGCCTCTTTTCATGACGGCGCACTCCCCGACGGGCACACCGACCGGCTCGCCGAAGCCAATGGGGCTTCAACGGCCGGGAGTCCCGACTCGCCTACGCAGAAAAGATCGGCTAATCGGCAGGTCGGACAAAAGTGATTCTTCCGATAAATCCGTCCTGACACGGACAGATCACATGACTGGCATAACCGACACGGGCGAGTGGAAGGACAGAAAAAGCTCAACTGCATTGACCAGCGAAGAGAGGAAAGATGCTTCGGCTCAATCGTAGCGCCCGCTCGCCTCGATCGGCCAGACCGCTTCGACCCGGCCGCGCCGCACCGCGACGCAGGTCCGATGTAGATTCATCGTGGCGCAACAGTGGGCCGGGATGACCTCACGGCGCGCGCCGACGCGCGGCCCATCCTGGCAATGAACGAGGGTATGCTCCTCCGCCAGCTTCGCTATCTTCTCGTCCGCTCGACCCTTGATGACCGGCATGCCGAAGTCCTTCGAGATGGCCTTGCTGCCGGCGTCGAGCACATAACGGTCCGGGTGGCTGCTGACCACGGTCGCGAGGATCGTCAGCGAACAGGCGAACTCCGGCCGGACGGCGTGATAGGCGCAATCCATCAGCAGGAACGACCCCGGCTGAATCTCGGTCACGCCCTCGAAGCCGGCGGCGTACTCCCAGGTGCCGGTGCCGGCGCCCGTTACCACCTCGACAGTCAGACCCGTCCGCTCGATCAGCCGCCGCGTGCTCACGAGTTGTTCCAGCCCTTGCAGCGCCTTCGTTCGCTTCTCGACCGGATCGGGCAACAGTTGTAATTGGCCGTCGTACCCCTGGAGGCCGACGAAGCGCAGCCCCGACTCGGCTGCGATGGCACGCGCTAATACAAGCGCCGCCTCGCCTGGCGCGACGCCGCAACGGTGCATGCCAACGTCCACCTCGACCAGCACTTCGAGCGTGACGCCCGCGTCCCGCGCCGCGCTGGCCATGGCCGCGACGTTGGCGGCGTCGTCCACGCAGACGCGCAGCTTCGCCCGCTTCGCGAGTGTCGCCAGCCGCGCCAGCTTCGCCGGGCCGACGATCTGGTTCGCTACGAAGATGTCGCTGACTCCGGAGTCGGCCAGCACTTCGGCCTCGTTCAGTTTGGCGCAGAGAAAGCGATCGACGCCGTGCTGGCCGAGATAGCGTGCGAGACCGCCGCATTTCAGCGATTTGAAGTGGACGCGCAGATCGACACGGCGCTCGCGGCAAGCGGTCTGCATGCGAGCGAGGTTGGCGTCGAGCGTGTCGAGATCGAGCAGCAATTGCGGTGAGTCCAGAGCGTCGAGAGTGTCGCCGACCGATGGTGACATGGCGGGGATATCCGTTTAGGTTTAGCCGCGGTTCGCGGAACCGCGCAGTTCTGACGGCGCGTCCGGCCATTCTATCGTTGGCAGCTCCTCCTTGACGCCGACGCCGCCGGCTCCGGCGTGGCGCAGGCGCGCGGCGAGGGCACCGATGCGCCGCGCCGTCTCGTTGTGCTGAATGCCGCGACGATGGATGTTGGAGATCAGGTTGCGCTGCGCGTCGGTGTGTCCGGAGCGCGGCCGATAGGCCAGGTACGCCGACAGGCTCTCCGCGGTCGCGAGTCCCGGCCGCTCGCCGATCAACAGCACGACGACGTGCGGATCGAGCAGGTCGCCAACGTCGTTGAGGATGCCGACGCGGCAATGACGCACGAAGAACGGCCTGCCGAACGACCAGCCGCGGCCGCGCGCCTCCTCCGCGAGCAGCGGCAGCAAGCCTGGCACCTGCGCCGCGACCGCCGCCGCCGACAGGCCATCGCCCAGGACCACCTGCAAGTCGGCGTTGGCGGTGCAGCCGGAGCGAACAGCCTCACGCGCTGTGTCGCTCAACCGGCGGCCGAGATCGGGGCGCATCAGGTATTCCGCCTTGTCGGTTGCGCAAGAAGCGACTTCAAAGATACCGAATGTCTGTATTAGCTCCGCGCCGAGGTCGCGTTCGAGGTCGATCTCGGCGTGAACGGCGTCGAGGGCGGCGGCGTGGTCGGAGCGCAGGGCGAGTTGCGTCGCCGTGCAATAGGACGAGCCGGCGCGGCCGACGAGAACGCGCGCCGGCGTCCGCGCGCGAACGGCGGCCAGCGCGTCTTCTGGATTTAATGGAATCGGGGCCGGTAGCTCAGTCATGGTGGCCAAGTTGTTCGCGGAAGCATACGTCCGCCACGCGCTCGCGATGACTCTTGATGCCGTGAATCTTATCAAAATGGCAGAGTTGGCAACGAGCACGACCGCAACCCATCCCGCGCCGTTTACGAAATCGGCCGAGATCATTGTCGCAGTTGCAGACAAGGGTTCCGTCGTGAATGAGTCGGCAATGAATGCTTTTCTCGCGCAGGGCGACTGTCGCTTCCTGGTGCCAGCGTCTCATGACTTTCCCTCCCCGGTCAACAATCCGGCGACGCCGTTCAACAATTGATATCGTCCCGAAGCCTCCCCCGTCAACAGCTGGCCGTCGCGAAAGATGCCGCGCTCTCCCAGCCACGCCAAAAACTCCGGCGCCGGCCGCAAGCCGAGCAACCGCCGCACGCCGGCGGCGTCGTGATAGCTCGTCGATTGATAGTTCAGCATCACGTCGTCGGCGCAGGG
>JBBQPD010000429.1:0-5769 GCA_038331535.1 Gemmatales bacterium
ACCTTCGTCGCCGTCGCGCGCAACCAGACCGAGGGATAGCGCGGCTTGGCACGGCGGCGCGGGCTTGGCAGAATCGGCTGGGCATGGCCTCCCAACCCGCGCGCCTGAGCCCCGGGCGCTAGGAGAGCGCGGGGTGTGACGTCACCCCGCGCTCTCCTAGCGGGTCGCGGCTAAACGAAGATGACAAGGTGTCCGAGGATATTCAATGTCCCCCGTCGCCACCGCCATTCCTGAGGCCGCCATCCCCGTGGCGGACGCCGTGCAGTCGCGCTTCGAGGTGGCGGCGCAGATTCTCGACCGCGCCCTCTCCACCGGCAGCAAAGACCCGAACGTCGCGTATATGCTGGCGATGGCACACAAGCGGCAGGGCAAGACGCAGGACGCCCGCAACGCCCTGCGCAAGATTGTAAAGCCCGACGCCAACGTCATGCTCCAGATGGGCCTGCTGTCGCTGCAAGAAGGCGCTCTCGTCCAGGCCGAAGGCGAGTTCGCCCGCGCCTGGGACATGGACCCAACCTGCTACGAGACCTGTTACAACCTGCTTCTCAGCCGCCTGACGCTCGGCAAGGTCGAGGAGAGTTACAGCCTCATCCCGAAGGCGCTCGAACTCGTCTCTCGTAACCCGTCTGGCCAATCGTTTTCCGGCGGTTCTCCCGCGGACGAACAGCGCTTCCTCCTGGTGCTGCAAGCGCTGCTGCGTTGCTGCCTCAAGGGCGGCGGCGCGGCGATGCCGGACATCACCGCCAACGACGAACAGCGATTGCTCAAGGTCGTCCTCAGTCTCGGCCAGCTTGACACGGTCCTCACGCTGCTCAAAGCGCTCGCCGACGCCCGGCAGAACAGTCCCGCCATCCGTGAAGCCTATTTCGAGGCCGTGCTGGTCAAGGGCAAGGAGCTGATCGACCGCTGTGCCTGGACCGAGGCGGAACTGCTGCTGCGCCCGCTCGCCAAGGACGTTGGCGCTGGCCGCAACGCTCGCTTCGCCCTGTTCAACTTGCTCGGTTGCTGTGCCTGCATGACGCAGGATTTCGACGGCGCCGCCCGCCAGTTCTTCGCCGCGCTAAAGCTCAATGGCAACGACCCGCGCGTTCACCAAAACGTCGCCCTCTGCTACGAATTGCAAGGCGACATGGCGAAGGCCGAGCCGCACTGGAACCGCTACTTCGAGCTGCTCGACCGCCGCGTGCCGGCGCCGTCCGATCTGCCGAACTACGTCAATACGCTGGCCTACGAGGCGCTCTGCCGGCTCGCCAGCAAGTTCAGCGACAAGGAGAAATGGAACAGCGCCGTCAACTTCGTCGAACGCGCCGTCAAGTATCGGCCCGACGATCACGAGACGCTCGAACGCCTGTTCCATCTCTACAACCACGCCAAGCGCCAGACCGACGCCCGCCGTATCCTGGAACAAATGCGTCATCTGCGGCCCGACGACCCGCAGATGGAGCTGTACGAGCTGGACCTGATCGAGGTGAAGAACCTCAACGACATCGAACGGCTGCTGAACGAAGTCGATAGCATCATGAAGCGTTTCCCGAACGAGCCGCGCGTTCAGGAGCGGGCCGTGAGCATGGTCGGCAACGTCGTCCCGCTCATGGGTAACCTCTGCGACCAGCTGACGGAACAAATGACAAAGGTCTTCGACCAGGTGCGCCATCTGCCGAACTACCAGATCAACTGGTCTGCCGTGCGCGAGGTCATGCGCGATCTGCTGAAGGAGTTTCAGAAACTGCGCCGCATCGTCGGCAAGTGCTTGCCGCTGGTGGCGAGCGACGAACACAAGCGCATCGTCCGCGACCTCGCCGACCATATTGATAAGAAGATGGAAGCGTGCCGGTCGATGGGGGCTTAGTCAGTGGTCAGTAGTCAGTAGTCAGTGGCAGAGCGGGAGGATTCCGTCATGGCTCGGACGAACTTCGAGAACCTTGCGGTTTACCAACTGTCTGAGCAGTTGGCGGATGGGATCTGGAATATCGTGAAATCCTGGGCAATCCTCGCGCGGGACACGGTGGGTAAGCAAATGATCCGTGCGGCGGACAGCATCGGCGCTAACATCGCCGAGGGATGCGGTCGGTTTAACTACAACGACAACAAGCGTTTCATACGAATTGCTCGCGGTTCTCTGAATGAGACGCAGCACTGGCTCCGTCGCGCGTTTCGACGAAAACTGCTCACGGAGGCGCAGATTTCTTCTCTCAAGGCGATCCTGGACACTCTGCCCCCGAGGTTGAACGCTTATCTGAACTCGATTGGAAAGTCGGGTAACGACAATCAGTAGCTGTATTTGCCACTGACCACTAACTACTGACCACTGACGAGAATGAGATGGCCAAAACCGAACCCGTCGTCCTGGAACTCGCCTCGCTCCCGCGTGAGCAGATCGGCCCGTTCCTGCTGCTCGGATTGCCCAAGGACGCCGACAAGGAACAGATCGATGCGCAATGGGCCGAGCGCATCAAGATGTCGCGCCGCCAAACGCTCAAGGTGCCGCTGGAGGATGTCAACTGGGCGCGGGAAATGCTCAAGGAGCCGGACAAGCGCGTTCGGGCCGACGCCGCCAGCCTTAACTCGGAGACCAGCGACGGCACGCTGCGCGCGCTGACGCAGCGTTACAGCGGCAAATCGGCGGTCGGCGGCAGCGTCTGGCAGCCGCTTGACAATGAGAAGCCGCTCGCCGACTATATGCCAGCGGTGGAATTGCCGGACGCCAAGGCCATTCGCGACGCCCTGCCGCCACCCGATGTACCGGAAGAACAGCCTGGCGTGTTGCTGTTGCTCGAACGGCTGGCGCAACAACCGCTCGACCCCTGGAGCCTGGATTTGCCCTCGATAGGCGGGCCAGCTTAGAATATCCCATCAGGACTTCGTTTCATGAACCACGATCCCCAGGGTTTCCCCCGGTCGGAACTCGGCGCGGCGCCCGAGGACAACACCCTCGGCTCCTCGACGCTGCACGAGTTGTGCGCCGAGATGATCCGGCTGCGCGAGAAGAACGATCGCCAGCACAAGATGTTCGACCAGACCTTGACGAAGGTGCGCGAAGCCCTGCAATCGAGCTTCAACAGCTTCGCCGCCGATACGCAGCGCGCCTATCAGCAGCTGCGGCAGGACATTCAGGGCGAGAAGAAATTCAGCCTCGGGCTGTTGACCACGCTCCTGGAAATCGGTCAGGAGCTGGAACACTTGCGCGCCGTTGGCGAGACCGTCGATGCGTCGCGGCCCGAGTCGGTCAAGGGCTATCTCGACGGTATCGCGGTGCAGTCGCGCAAGGTCCAGGCGACGCTGAAGCAGTTCGGCATCGTGCCGTATGAGCCGCAGCCAGGCACGCCCTACAATCCCGCCCTTCACGAGCGCGTCGGCAGCGCCCGCTTCGAGGGCATCCCGCCGCTCATGGTCGGCAAAACCGCCGAGCCGGGCTTTGCGAGTCAGCAGCCCGACTTCAAGCTCGTCCGCGCCAAGGTGATCGTCTCGGAATAACACTTTGCCGCTTGCGGCTTAGCGGCCCTCTCCCGCTAAGCCGCAAGCGGCAAATCCAACACAGGGTTTGTTCCCATGCCTTACATCGGCATCGACTTCGGCACCAGCAACTCGGTCGTGGCCAACTTCCAGTTCGGCCAGGCGGAAGTGGTCCCCAATCACGAGGGCCAGAAGTGGACGCCCTCTGTCGTTACCATGCGCCGCGACGGCACCCTGGCCTTCGGCGCCGAAGCCAAGGAAAACTTCGACGAACAGCGCTCGATTCGCTCCATCAAGCGCGTCCTGGGTACGCCGGAGCGCGTGCCCTTCGTCGGCCAGAACCTGCGCACGGAACAGATCGCCGTCATGCTCTTCAGCCTTCTCAAGAAGGACGCCGAGCAGGTGCTGGGCGAAACCTTCACCAAGGCGGTCGTGACCATCCCGGCGAACTCGAAAGGGTTGGCCCGCCACGCCACGAAGCTGTGCGCCGGCGCCGCGGGTTTGCAGGTACTAACGCTCATCAACGAGCCGACGGCGGCCGCCATTTGCTACGGCCTGAACGCTCAGAACGATCAGAAGGTGCTGGTCTACGACTTCGGCGGCGGTACGCTCGACGTGACCATCTTGCACATTCATCACGGCATCTTCGAGGAAGTCGCCAGCAAGGGCATCGGCAAGCTCGGCGGCGACGACGTGGACACCGCCCTCGGCAAGGTGCTGGGCGAGCGCTTCCAGGAAAAGACCGGCTACGACATCCTGAACTCGCCCTACAAGCAGCAGTTCATGCTCGCCGTCGAGAAGGCCAAGATGGACCTGTCGAACGAGACGACCGCCGTCGCCCGCAAGGCCGAGCTGGTGCCCGAACGCCACCTGAACCTCGAAGAGGAGATCGACCGGGCGAGTTTCGAGCGCGTCATCATGCCGCTGGTGGTGAAGTCGGGCACGGCCATCGACGAAGCGATGAAGCTGGCAGGCTGTCGGCCGCGCGACATCGACACCGTGCTGCTCGTCGGCGGCACCAGCAAGATTCCGCTCGTGCGCCGCTACGTCTCCGAGAAGCTGGCCGGCAAGGAACCGGAGTCGTTTGAAAAGGTCGATCCGATGACCTGCGTCGCGCAGGGCGCGGCCATCGTCTCGGCCATCCTTCAAGGCGCCGCCGGCCTCGACAACTACGCCTACAGCGTCAAACTCGAACATTCCCTCTGCGCCAACCCGGTCGATCAGCGCACGAATCGCGTCTTCCTCGACCCCATCATCAAGCGCGGCGCCGACATTCCGTGTTCGTTCACGAAGACGTACTACCCGGTCGCCGACCCGGCCGACCGCGTGATGATTAGCGTCTACGAAGGCGACGTTTACGATAACCCGGAAAGCCCGGAAAACGTCAAGCTCGCCGAGATTCCCTGGGAGTTCAAGCCGCCGCGCTCGCAGCGCGATGGCGGCCTCGACGTTTCCTTCGAGTACGGCGACGACGGGATTCTGACGGTGCAAATCAAGGACGGCCACGCCAGCCAGCAGAAACGCTTCGCTATTCAGCAGGCCGGCGAAGACCAGATGAACGCCTCGCAGCTCATCAAGATGAAGGAGATCAACAAGGAGTTGATCAACCGCACGATGGAGCTGGAATCGACCAACGAGTTCAAGGAGGCGGCCGACCTCCTGAAGAAGACCGAGCAGGACGTGATCCCGAAGATCGAGAACGCCGATGATCGCAAGGAACTCGAAGATTTGTGCCGTCAGGTGCGCCAGGCGATGAACTCCGGCGACAAGAAAAAGATGGAGGAGACGAACGCGACGCTGAACGATCGGCTCCTGAATTACGCGTACCTGCTGTGAGAGTCTGTCCCAGAAGTAGGATTTACGAGCCGCGACCGTTAGGGAGCGTTAGAGAGGTCTGCCGCGAAAAGCGCTCCCTAACGGTCGCGGCTCGTAGATAAAGACCCCTTCTGGGACAGACTCTGAGAGCGCCGCGACATTGTTTACGTTTCGCGAGACCCCGCTCATGCTCAAATGCCCGATGTGTGAGAAAGCCGTGCCCGAACACGAAAAGACGTGCGGCAAGTGCGGCACCGACGTCTCGCTGCTGGTCAACTACGTCGATGACCTGGAGGAAAGCCTGCGCCGCGCCGAAGCGATGACCCGGCGCGGCGACCTGGGCGACGCCGTCTGGAAATACCTGGAAGTGCTGGAGATCGACCCCGACAACGCCGTGGCCCGCCGGCAGGTCGGTCGAGTGGCGACGGCGGTGCGCCAGTTCGACGAAAAGGCTCCCGGCCGCCGCTGGTTCAAGAAGTTGCAGAAGCAGAATCGCTGGCG
>JBBQPD010000430.1:0-5750 GCA_038331535.1 Gemmatales bacterium
CCGGTATTTTTTCCTGGCTCTGGGTGTGTTTTTTTGGCCCCGGCCACCTTTTTTGGGGTTTTTAAACCCGCTACCTGCCGCCGCGGCTCTAAAGAATCCTGCCGGTTCGTGCCGATGAAGAGCGAGTGTGACCAGAAATTCGGGGCGTAGAACTCGCCTCCGGAACCGTCGCGGTCGGGTGGAATGGAGTACCTCGGACGATGCTTTTTTGCACGTCGCAATTTTGCTGGTTCTTCCTGGCCGTCTTCGTCGCGTACTGGGCGATCCCCTGGCATCAGACGCGCGTCGGGCTGCTGCTGGCCGCTAGTATCTATTTCTATGCCAGTTGGAACCCGATGCTGGCGGTGCTGGTTTTCGTCAGCGCCACGCTCGATTACTTACTGGCGCGCGGGATTGAAGCGAGCAGCTCGCCCCAGCGTAAGAAATGGCTTCTCTACGTCAGCCTTGCGGTCAACCTGGGTATCCTGGGCTACCTGAAATACGCGAACTTTTTCTTGCGCTCGCTCGAAACCACGGTACACTCCCTCGGCCTCTCGGCGTCGCTGCCGGTGCTCAAGGTCATCCTGCCGATCGGGATTTCGTTCTACACCTTTGAGGCGATCAGCTACGTCGTGGATGTGTATTTCGGCAAGACGAAGGCCGAACGGAACCTCGGACATTTTCTGTTATTCATCCTGTTCTTCCCCCACCTGGTGGCCGGGCCGATTGTGCGGGCGCGGGACTTTCTGCCGCAAGTCCTCGTGAACAAGCGCTGGAGCTGGGACCGGGCGGACATCGGCCTGCGTCTCATCCTGCTCGGCGTGATCAAGAAACTGGCGTTCGCCGACCGTCTCGGGCAGTACGTCGATCCGGTGTTTGCCGACCCTGCTGCGTTCTCAAGTTACGCGGTCTGGCTGGCCGCGATCGCTTGCACGTTGCAGATTTATTGCGACTTCTCCGGCTACAGCGATCTCGCGCTCGGGTTGGCGCACCTGCTGGGTTACCATCTGATCCGCAATTTCGACCGGCCGTTCCTCTCCCCGAACCTGTCGGAATTCTGGCGGCGCTGGCACATCTCGCTGCAGACCTGGCTGCGCGATTATCTGTTCACGCCCCTGGGTGGAGGTCGGCGCGGCCGTTGGACTTACCATCGCAATGTCCTGATCGTGATGACGGTGGCGGGCTTGTGGCATGGGGCAGGCTGGACGTTCATTCTGTTTGGAATTGCGCATGGTGTGATGCTGTTCATTCATCGTGTCTTCCGGGATTGGAGCGATCGTCGTCCGGTCGTGCGCGCCGCCCTGGAATCGGCTCCGGGCTGGATGCTTCGGGTGGCGCTGACATTCAGCTTCGTCGTCCTGACGGTAATCCTGTTCCGGGCGACGTCCGTCGTGGCCTCCGCGGAGTTGTATCGCCGCATGCTCTGGCCCGCGGACGGGGCACCGCTGCCGCTGACGCTCTGGGGCTTGTATGTCACCTTCCTCGGTGTGGCGATCGGCCATGCGATCGGGGCGCCCGACCACTCCAATCGGCTGTGGGGCTGGTTGCCGCGGCCCATCAGGGGTCTGGCATTCGGCGCCGCGCTGGGACTCGCCCTGCTCCTGGCTCCGCCGCAAGATAGTGCCTTCATTTACTTTCAGTTTTGAGGCGCGACCGGGCGGCGAAGCCGCAAGCGGCGTCACTTTGGGAGGCGTCCCGTGGCCTGGACTCGTACACGAGGGTTGTCCAGTCGAGGTGCCGTGCTGTGGTACTTACTGGGTGCCGTCGTTTTTCAAATCGGCGTTGGTGTGGCGGTCGAGCGCGCGAAGACGGCGGTCCGCGACCCCGAGTTCGCACAGAGCGCCGCGCGCCTCGCCGCGCGTCGAGCCGAGGCACCGACCCGGCCGCTCATGCTGGTCCTCGGTAGTTCCCGCACTTCGATGGGATTCGACCCCGGGCTGGTCGCTCGGGCTGACGGCGAAGCCCTCGTCTACAACATGAGTTCTCTCGGCGCCGGCCCGGTGCTGGAGCAGGTGGAGTTGCGGCGTTTGCTCGACGACGGCGTGCGGCCCGATTTCGTGGTGATCGAGGTCGTGCCGATGTGCCTGGCGTCCAACAAGGTCGTGCCGATCGAGGACACGGCTCTGGATCCCTCACGGCTCAGCTGGAAGGAACTGAGGCGATCGGCACAGTATTACCGCTATCCCATCCACGCCTACGCCCAGTGGTTGAAGACACGCGGCCTGGTTTGCGTGAGCTTGAACAGCAAGCGCGGCGTCCACGACGTATTACGGATCGACACGCCCCTTTTCGAGAAACCGGAATCTCCCGACGTGGCAGGGCTTGGGTTTTCACCAAACATCACCCCTCCGCTGGAAGAACGAATAGCCGGAATTCAGGTCGGCGTGGAGCGCTATGGCCCGCGACTGGCGGTTTCCCGCCTGGCGGAAGGGCCGGCGCGGGCCGTGCGCGATCTGATCGGCGTCTGTCGGAGCGAGCACATTCCGTACGCGGTTTTACTCATGCCCGAATGCTCGAAACTGCGAGAGTTACATCCGCCCGCTTTCCGTGCGGACGTGGAGCAGTATCTGGCTCAGCTTCAGGCGGAAGACCCGTTCGAGCTGATCGACGCGCGCACCTGGGTTGCGGACGACGGCTTTTGGGACGTTCACCATTTGCACGTCGAGGGAGCACGTGCTTTCAGCGAACGGTTCGCGGCGGAGGCATTACCGCGGTTGCGCGGGAAATATGGGCGGGGACGTGAGTTCGTGAGGCGGTAGATTCCGGTCCTGCTCGGCTCGCCGGACCTACTGCTGAAACAGTCTCATTTCACGTGCCCCGCAGCACAATAATCGCCCGCACCGTGTCGGGCTTCGCGGGCTTGCGGGCGTCGAGGTACTTCTTCACTTCCGGCGAGTTCTTCGGCGGCAGCACTGGGTTGTAGGCCAGCACGAGTGCCTGGTGTAAATCGGACGACTTCGACTTGTTCGCTTCCAGCGCCTTGGCGATTTGCTCCGCGGTTTGTTCGGAGAACGGCTTGCGCAGGTCGGTGCCGAGCGGTCCCGTCACTTTCGGCGGCTCGACCTTTGACGGGTCGATGCCGAGCAAGTCCGAGAGTTCAGCGTAGTCGCGCTTTGTCAGCCGTGTCACGACGAGCCGGTCGAAACGCGCGTCGGCCGGCTTTTTCGCGGCGGCCTTCTTGTCCTCGGCGCCGATTTGCTGCACAAGGCGGGCGAATTCCTCGGCCGTGAGGTTTTCAATGTACAGGACGTAGTTCGTCATGCTCTGCGGCGTCTTGAGGCGCTGCTGGGCTTTCTGATCGATCAGGAGCGCGATTTTTTGGTCCTTGCACGCGGCCTGGAGCCGATCGAAGGAGCGCGTGCCGTTACTGCACGGCAGTTCGAGGCGGAAGCCCGTATCTTGCGTCAGCTCTGCCAACAATTTCTTGCGTGGCTCGCCCTGGTCGAGGTCGTGCAGTTTGAGGATGAGCGGTTTGGCGGCGCCGACCACTTTTTCCAACTCGAAGCGTTCCATCGCAGGGTTCGTGAACGGCGCGGTCTCGGGTTCCGGCGGACCAAATAATTCCGACTCGCTCGGCGCCTTGACGATGGCCGTCGGCGGATCGTCGTCACGCGGTTCCGGTACTGGCGGTCCGACGAGTTCATTCGTCCGCGGCGGGTTGTCGTTCCGAACGATCACGGGCTTCTCCTCGCGCGGCGTGTCTTTCTTTTCGTCGAGCGGGGTGATGCGTCGATCGGGATTCGTCTCGGGTTTTTCGTTCCTGGCCTGCGGATTCCCGGACGGCGAAGTCGGCGCGTGAGCGAGGAAAGCGGCAAAGCCCATGTACGAGGCCAGGCCGATCATGCACAGCACGGACGCGGCGACGGCGACGCCAACCCAGGCCGGAAAAGCCGGCGCAAGCGTCTTCGGCTTGCGCCGGAAGGGCGACAACCGGCGCTCGCGAATGCTGTGCAGGACCGATGCGGAAAGATCGAGATCGAGCTTGGGCGCAGTCAGTTTGCCAAGCGCTGCGGCATCTTGTTGCAAACGGCGCAGGAGCAACCGCGCGTCTTCCGACCGCTTGAGCAGGCGCACGACGTGCCGGCGCTGACGGCTGCTCAATTCGCCGTCAACGTAGGAGGTCAGCAATTGGCGGTACGGATCGGGGAGCATGTTACACCAAAGGATCGTGGGTGTTGCATCTTGTTTACGTTTCGCGCAGACCGCGCGAAACGCAAACAAGACAAGACCCCACGTTCTACGTCTCTTCTTCCTGTTCCAGTATCTCCCGCAGCTCAAGGCGGGCACGGTGCAGCCGACTGCGGATCGTGCCGATCGGCACACTCAGCACGTCGGCGATGTCTTCGTACTTCTGTCCCTCCATGTCCTTCATCACCAGCACGGCCCGATGTTCCGGCGACAGGCGGCTCAGCGCCCGTTGCACCCGCCGCTCCTGCTCCGCCTGCTCGAGAGCGTGGCCAGGGCGATTGACCTCGGAGAGATCCGGCGGCTCGGCCATCGGTTCGCCGTCGCGGGAGGCATGGATACTCAACACCACCCGCTGTTTGCGCTTCAGGCTGATGACCGTGTTCACGGCGATACGGTACAGCCAGGTGAAAAACAGCGAGTCACCCTTGAAGCTATCCAGCGACTGGTAGGCACTCAGGAACGCTTCCTGGACGACGTCGCGGGCGTCCTCGGCGTTGTTCACCATCCGGTAAACGGTGTGAAACAAACGGTCCTGATGACGCCGGACCAACTCCCCGAAGGCCGAGGCGTTGCCTCGCAAGCACTCCGCAATGAGTCGCTGGTCGTCGGCAGTCACGATACCCTACCGTTCATAGACGCTGGCGGCAGCGAAATAGTTCCGCGAGAGAAAAGCGGCTCCGCCCGGCAATTCGTGTTGCCCTCTCTCAGGGAATGGGTGCCGACTCGGTCGAGTAGACTGGGTTGCGCCAGATAATGTTGCCATATCGCATACCGAGTGTCAAAGGCAAAGGACGGACTATACAGACGTCCCCTTGGGCGACATAGGGAGGAGGAGGCGCGGTCACATTTTTTCAGTCCTCCAGGTGAAAGGACTTGCGTTGGAATAAAGAGAGGAGTCGAATATTACGATTCCCGTAGTCTGGAGCCGTTCATGCGACATTATCCGAAGCGACTGCTGGCCGCGACGCTTGCTCTTGTCCTGGGTTCGGTGGCGCTGACGGCGCCCCTTCCCCACCGGCCGCTCTCCCCCGAAAAAGCCGCGCAGAATGCCATCTTGAAACTGGCGGAAATCCTAGACACGACAGAGGTCGCGGCGCTCGCTCAAAGGATCGTCCGCGAACATGACTCGGAAGACATTTCCAGCGTCTTCAAACTGAAACGAGTCGGTGGTCTAGGGGTAGGCAGCATCGCGCCGACCGAGAATCAGGACGGCATCGAACGCCTGATCCGCACTCTGGCGCGCAAGCAGCTGAAGCCGGAAGAACTGGAAAAGTATCATGCCGATTTACTGCGGACGGCGAACGTGATGCGGGCCATGTCGGAGCTGGCTCCCTACCGCTTGCCGGAGGCGGTCGCGAAGCTGCCGAATCGGGCAGAGCAGTGGCAGCAAGTCTCGGCCGACTTCAAATCGACCACGGCCGAATTTCGCAGCGCGGTCGCTGAAAAGGATCCCATCAAAGTGAAGAACGCGGCGACTCGACTCGATCACACCTGCTGCAATTGTCACAGTCTGCGCGATTAAAGAGGAACAGAAAACCACTCACGAGCCGCGACCGTCAGGGAGCGTTCTGCCCAGAACGCTC
>JBBQPD010000431.1:0-5742 GCA_038331535.1 Gemmatales bacterium
ACCCTTGACGAGACGTTATCGCTGAGGGATGACGAACTAGAGAGCCGTGTGCGATGAAAGTCGCAAGCACGGTTCGGAGGGAGGCGGCTGGAAAAGGGCTGTTTAATCGTGAACAGTACCTCGCTGGCCGCCCACCCTACCCTTGATCCCGCACCGTGGAGGAGTCGCCGATGTCAGCGCGCCGTGTTCCCTTCCTCCTGATCGTCCTTTTCTGCGCAGGCCAGGGCGCGGCCCAGGAGTCCATGACGCTTACCGGCCACGACAAGGCCGTGCGCTGGCTGGCCTTCTCCCCCGACGGCAAGACGCTCGCTTCCGCCAGCATGGACCACACCATCAAGCTCTGGGACGTCGCGACTGGCAAGGAACGAATGATCCTGAAGGGCCACAAGCAGAGTGTCCGCTGCGTCACCTATTCGCCCGACGGCAAACAACTCGCGTCCGGCGGCTACGATCAAACGATCAAGCTCTGGGACGCGGAGACCGGCAAGGAAACCGCGACCCTTACCGGACACTCGGATAACGTCCGCAGTGTCGTCTTCTCACCCGACGGCAAGCAGCTGGCGTCGTGCGGTTATGACGGCACCGTCCGCGTCTGGGATCCCGCCACCGGCAAGGAGACGGCCAAATTGACGGGCCACGAAGGGAAGGTCTATGCGCTCATCTATTCGCGCGACGGCAAGCAGCTGATCTCCGGAGGCGAGGACAAGACGATCCGCGTCTGGGACTTGACGGACTCGGCGACAACTCCGCCATTAAGAGGGCATTCCGGCTCGATCTGGGATCTGGCGATCTCACCGGACGGCAAGACGCTCGCCTCGGCCAGCATGGATAAGACGATTCGCCTCTGGGATCTGCCGGGCCGCAAGGAGAAGTCGGTGCTGCGCGGCCACACGGAGAGCGTCCGCGCAGTCGCATTCCACCCCGACGGCAAAACGTTGGCCTCCGGCTCCTACGACACGACAGTGCGCCTGTGGGACGTGGAGCGTCGCAAGGAGATCGCGCGCTTCAAGGGGCACACGGATAATGTGCGCGGCGTGGCGTTCTCTCCCGACGGCAAGACGCTCGCGTCCGGTGGCTACGATCTGACCATCCGTCTCTGGAACGTCGGCAAGGTGCTGGAGCAGAAGGGCGGGAAATAACGCACGATTGCCGCTTGCGGCTTAGCGGCGGCTCCCGCTAAGCCGCAAGCGGCAAACGGAGGTCACGCTGCCACGGGTTCCAATTTCAACAGGCGGCGAGAGGCTTCGACCAGGCCGCGGAACAGCTGGATGTCCAGGCCCGACGCCGTCGAGGACGCCGGTTGCCATTGCACGCCGACGGCGTACCACTCGTCTTTTTCCCACTCGATCGCTTCGGTGACTCCGTCAAGCGCCTTCGCGCTGACGCGGAAGCCTTTGGCCAGGCGCTGCACGGCCCGGCGGTGTTCGCTGTTGACGACGACCTCGCCGTCGCCGTAGAGAACGGACAAGTGCGTGTCCGGGACGACAGCGATAGCGTGGCGCAGGCCGCGCTCGGGCGGATGACGGTGTTGCAGCGCTTCGGGCAGGTCGCGCGGCAGGTCGAAGTGGACCGTGCCGCCGTGGGCCGTGTTGAGCAGATGCATGCCGTGGTCGATGGCGAGCAGCGGGAAGTGATTCACGCGGCACCACTGGCACAGCGCCTCGACCTCGTTGGCGTGGCGGCGCGGCGATTCGTCCGACCCGGTGATGACGACGCCGTGAAAGCCTTCGAGCACCTCGTCCCACGGTCGATTGTGCGCGTCGGGCAGCTGCACCGGATCGCCTTCGGCGGCGATGACGCACGCTTTAACGCCGGCGTCCCACAGGCCGCAGCCGTGGCGCTCGCCCTTCTGGGGGAAGTCGGGACCGTAAATGCCGATACGGACGGGGGAAGGACCAGGGGAAGTAATGGGAGACATGAGAGGACTCCTTTCCTCAAGTGGTTCGATCAGTGTGGTGGACCGTAGCGGTACAGCTGACGGCCAGTCCATCGGGGGGGTATTGTAACCGACGCAGCGGTGATTGCCAGTGAAACATGGGAAATATTTTGGGACAGCGTTCGTTTACGTTTCGCGCGAGCCGCGCGAAACGTAAACGAAATCTTCACTCTCTCAGCCGAGAAGCAGGCTCGGTTCCCAGCCGACGCGCTCGGCGGAGCCGCGCAGCTTTTCGAGGGCGCGGTTCTGAATCTGGCGCACGCGCTCCTTGCTGATGCGGAGCAGGTGGCCGATCTGGCGCAGGCTGTGCGTGCCGTTGCCAGTCAGGCCGAAGCGCAGGTCCAGCACCTTGCGCTCGCGCGGCCGCAGGTTCTCCATCAGGTAGTTGAGCGCTTCCTGGCGCTCGGAGTTCTGCCGCAGCGTCGAGCTTTCGTTGTCCGGCATCGCCTCGGTGAGCTTGAAGTCGCTATCGTCGTCGAGGACGGCGTTGAGGGAAACCGGCGTGCGCGTCGCGGTCTGCAGATGCGTCAGGTGTTCGAGGCTGCTGCCGGTGCGGCTGGCGAGTTCCTGCGGGCTGGGCAGATGCTTGCCGCCGTGAGCCAGGGCTTCGGACTCCTGCTGGAGCAGGCCGAGTTCCTGAAGGTGGTGCGGCGACAGGCTGACCAGGTGGCTCTGGCGCGCGACCGCGATCTGCAACGTCTGCCGAATCCACCAGGTCGCGTAGGTCGCCAGTCGAGTGCCGTGGCTCACGTCGAAGCGGTCGATGGCCTGCATCAGGCCGCAGACGGCTTCTTGCAGCAGGTCGGCGTAGCTGAGGGCGTGGTGGCGGAAGCGCTTGGCGACGTGGGCGGCGAGGCGGATGTTGGCCGACGCCAGCCGATGCTTCAGGTGGACATAGCGGTCGTGCAGCCGGCGAATACCGGGGACGTTGCGCGTCTCAGCGTCGCAGTGATCGCGGATGAACTGGGCCATCGGCCAGGGTTCGAGGGCGGGCTTGAACTGGCGCAGTTTCGTAAAGTTGCGGATCAGCACCCGGACCAGCTCACTCTTGGTCTCCCAGAAGTCGGCGAGCAACTCGCGTTCTTCCTCCGGAGTCAGCAGGTCCGAGGAAAAGATGGTGGTGGTCGGCACTTCCTGAGCGTCGTCCATCACCGGTGCGCGCTTCCGACGTTGCGTCTTGATTGCTGCTGTCATTGTTCTTCCCTTCACATCATCTTGGCGGTTCATCTCAGGTTGCCGCGCCCTCAAACTCAACCCGACGGACAATACGGCTCCGAGGGAAGAGAGGACTTCCCTTTTCTTCCGCTAGAACTGCTTACGACCGCAAGGGGTCGTCTGTTCTCTGTGATCCGTAGGTAGGACGACGCCGTATTTGGGACGAACCGCGTTACTCCAACGACGAACTCCACAGGGAGCCGGAGGAGGGGTTCATTCCAACTCGGCGTCACGGGCGGTGGGCACAATCACAACCAGAACAAGGAGACATGGCACCGGAATCAGGGGAGCCTTTACCGGTTGCTGTTCGACCTTCTCCCTGTGTTTCCAAATTACACGTCGCCCCATTGTAAGGTGCTGACGCTCCGATATCAAGAGTTATTCTCAAAAAGTGGGGATTGACTTTCTTGGCGGACTTTCCAGGCAAGGAATCCTATTCCGGAGAATGGGGTTATAGCGACACTGTGCGGTTCGCGGGCGATACTCGCGATCAGCACCATCGGAAAAACTGGACGAGAATGTGGCGAATGCTGTACGTATGCACCCACACAAATGGGGCGGCCTGCTTGGAAATCGGGGATCGGTGAGCTATAACTCATCATAAAGTTCATGCACTGCGCGATTGCAGGACCAGCCTCGACGCGCGTGAACAGGACATGAGGCCCCGCTGTGCCCGCGGAGAAGTGCTCACTACTGATTGTGGATGACGAGCCGTACATCCTCCCGACATTGGCGGCGCTGCTGGCCGACGATTTCGACGTCGTCACGGCCGACTCGGCCGCCGCGGCCCGGGAAGCGATGACGCGCCGGCCCGCCGACCTGATCCTCACCGACCAGCGTATGCCGCGCGAGACCGGCGTCCAGCTACTCGAATGGGTCCGCCAGAATCATCCCAAAACGCTCCGCCTGCTGATGACCGGTTACGCCGAGCTGGAGGACGCCGTCGAGGCCATCAACCGCGGCCACGTTTATTATTATCTACTCAAACCCTGGCGTACCGAAGACTTGATGCAAGTGCTTCGTAACGCCGCCGACAAGGTCCGACTCGAGCGCAGTCGCGATGAACTGCTCGAACAATTACGCCGACTGAATCAGGAGTTGGAAGTGCGCGTCGGCGCCCGCACGCGCGAACTGAAAGAGTCGAACACGCTCCTGGAGCAGAGAACGCGCGAGCTGGAACGATTGATCCTGATCGATCCTCTGACGGGTTTGTTCAATCGCCGGGCGGTGGAGGGGTTGGCCCTCGCCGAGATTCGCCGGCACAACCGCTTCGGCAATCCGCTGGCGCTCGGCATCCTCGACGTGGATTACTTCAAGCGGATCAACACGGATTTCGATCTGCCGGGCGGAGACGAGGCGCTCAAGGCGTTGGCGCGGACGCTGACCGGCTCGCTGCGCGACGTGGATTCGGTCGGCCGGATCGGTGGCGAGGAGTTCCTGATCATCGCCCGCGAGACGAATACCGAGGGGGCGGCGGTCATCGCCGAACGCATCCGCGCCACGGTGGCCGAGACGCCGATCGACTACCTGAGGCACCACATCTCGATCACGGTCAGCCTGGGTTTCGCTGTCGCGGACGAGGGCATGAAGGCGGAGTTTGCACCGATGTACCAGCTGGCGGCCGGCGCTTTGAGCGCCGCCAAGCGCCAGGGTCGCAACCGTTCGGTCATCCTCAGCGTCGGGCAGTCTACGACCCAGGAGGGGTCGCCGGCGCCGCCGGTCGCGCCGTCGGCAACTCCATCCAGTCCAGGGTAAGTGTGAGCACTTCGCCCAGTCCCAGCCCGAGTGTTCGCGCTGCCGTTTTCGTCTGCTTCGCCAGTCGCCACAATTCGCCCGCCAGCTGCGGCGTCCGCACCAGTGCCAGCAGCAAGCGGCCCCACGACACCCTGCCGCCGGGCACGAGACTCGCCAGTGTCGGCGACAACGGCGTGTTCCAGTCGTCCGAAATCGCGCGCAGACAGCCGTAGGGAATGCCGCGCTGCCGACAGATGCGCGCCGCGATCGCGCTTTCCATGTCCACGGCCACGGCCTGATGCAACTCACTCAGTTGCCGCTTCTGCTCCGGATCGGCAACAAGCCCTGGAGTCGTCAGCACCCGTCCCCGCGCCAGCGACGGCTTCCAGTTTCCCGCGGGTAAATCGCCCGGCCACGTCGCGGGCCAGGAGTTCCCATCGGCGTCCACCACTTCCGTCGCCAGCACCAGATCACCGACGCGTAGTGTTAAGGAAAGCCCACCGGAGAACCCCGCGGACAGGACGAGTTTCGGTCGATAGGGAAGGTTGCCGAACAGCGGCTTATTCAATGCCCACTCGAGCGCCGTTGTGGCCGCATCCGGCCCGACGCCGGTTTCGAGAACGAGGACCGTCAGCCAACTCGGACCGGCGAAGTAAGCGCGACAGGGGGCGCCGGGGAAGCGCTGTTGCGGCTGGAATTCTTGCAGGAAGTGAGACGCCTCGCGTCGCAGGGCGAAGAGGAGCAGCGGGTAGGTAAGACTGTCGTTCATGGCATTCAAACTAGCCCGGAGCGCCAGCGACGGGTTCGCTGAACCCGTCGCTGGCGCTCCGGGCTAGTGATGAATTACGACAGCTGCC
>JBBQPD010000432.1:0-5741 GCA_038331535.1 Gemmatales bacterium
TCGCTACCGCCGCTCGCTGTGGCGCGAAATGCTGTGCTTCCTGACGGCGGGGCGGGCGCGCGGCTTCTTCGCGCGGCAGTATCTGTTGGTGGGACGTGTTTATTAACCCTGGTGAGCGGGGGGCGTCAGCCCCCCGGTGAGTCACCGGGGGGCTGACGCCCCCCGCTCACCAGAGTTATGAAACACGTCCCACCACCAGATACTGCCGCGCGAAGAAGCCGCGCGCGCGCCCCGCCGTCAGGAAGCACAGCATTTCGCGCCACAGCGAGCGGCGGTAGCGATGGCCGACGTGCGTGACGGTCAGCCCGGCGTGGGCGAACAGGTCGTGGATCGTCGCCAGGGTGAAGAAGCGCAGATGGCCGCGGTCGAGGATGCCGCGTTCGCGATACTCCCAGCGGCCGCGCGCCAGGCGCCAGAGCACGTCGAAGTTCTGCACGTTCGGCACGCTGGCGACGACACAGCCGTTCGGCGCCAACAGCGCCACCGCTTCGTTCAGCACGCGCCAGGGATCGATCAGGTGTTCGAGGACGTCCGCGAAGACCACGGCGTCGAAGGAAGCGGGGGGAAAGGGGAAACCGATTTCGATGTCGGCGATTTCGACGCGATCGAGGTGCTCGCGGGCCTGCTCGGCGGCTTCGGGAATCAGCTCGACGCCGGTGACGTGATGGCCGCGCTGTTGGAGAAGCCGGCCGAGCTGGCCCGTGCCGCAGCCGACATCCAGCACTCGACGGCACTCGGGCGGCACCAACGCCGCCACCTCCGGACGGGCCTGATCGTAGTAGGCTTCGGGCCGGGCGCCGGCCTGGACCGGACCTCCTGTCCGCATTGACCCCTCCGTGGGTTTCAGGGCTTACGAGCCGCGACCGTCAGGGAGCGCCGAGAAACGCTCCCTTCGGGACTTACGAGCCGCGACCGTCAGGGAGCGCCGAGAAACGCTCCCTGACGGTCGCGGCTCGTAAGGGGTCTTAATTCTCGCTGAAGTCAAACTTCTGAGAGGCGGTCTCCCGCGCCAGCGGAGCGCGTTCGTAGCGTTTGCGACACGAGGGGCAGAGGTCGAAGCGGAAGTTGTTCGTCGAAGGCTCGGGAACACAATCTTCGCAGGCGTCTTCCAACTCCTGGATCTGCTGGGCGACCGCTTCCAGGTTGTCCTCGTCGAGATCGGCCTCGGTGATCTCCGCGGCATCGTGGGCGGCGAAGACCTCGATCTTCACGACGAAGCGGGCCGCATTGTCCGCCAACTCTTTGCCGCAGAGATCGCAGCTGAAATGCACCATGAACCATCCCCTTACCAGAACCCGGACCAGCCTACCCGCGGGCGAAGCCGGACCGTTCATTCCACCCGCACACTGCGGGCACGCGCGTAATGATCTCTTTATTCAACCGTCGCAGTTTTTTGGGCCGCTGTCAACATGAAAAACGACTTCGTTTCGGCGCGATTTCAAAACGTGGCGAGCCGCCCGCGTGCGCGGGGGAGGAAGGTGCATACTCCTCCCGCTCGCGCGGGCGGCGCACTTCGGGTCGAGGCTAAGCCCCCGGCGCTTGGCTGAGCGTCCACGAGAAATTTTCTTGACGGGCGTCTGACACGCTGTTCAATTGAGGCGGGCGGGTCCGCCGGCAGGGCGAAGGTGCGTCCGGAGATGGAATCGGGACGGAACAAGTTGGCTCCGGCCATAACGACAACGGCTCGGAAAACAAAAAGCGGTCGGGAGCCTTATTGACAGGTCGTCGGACCTCGTCTTACCTCCGAATAGCCGTAACAAAGGCTCCCGACCCCTTTACAGCCCCCCTTTACAGCCCCCCGACCCCTTTACAGTCCCTGCTTGATGGCATTCCTCCGCGCCCGCATTTCTTTCCCCGCCAATCCCTAGACTACAAAGGGCAAAAAGACGAAACGAACCCGAAGCGTCGAAGCGGTATTCTCTGCGGAGGAGCCTGCCGATGTCGTCGAGTGGAGAGGTGACCCAGTGGATTCAGGCCATGCAGGTCGGGGACCGGCAGGCGGTGCAGAAGCTGTGGGAGACGTATTACCGCCGGCTGGTGAGCTTCGCCCGCAAGAAACTGGGGGAGTTGCCCCGCCAGGCCACGGACGAGGAGGACGTGGCGCTGAGCGCCTTCGACAGTTTCGTGCGCGGGGCGGAGCAAGGCCGATTTCCGAGGCTGGAAGATCGCGACGACCTGTGGCAGCTACTCATCATGATTGCTGGCCGGAAGGTGATCGACCTCGCTGTCCATGAGGGCCGCGACAAGCGGGACTGGCACCGCGTGCAGTTGGGCAGGGGAACCGACGCCGAGGCGCTCTTCCGGAGCCTGATCGGGCGGGAGCCGGACCCAGCCTCCGCGGCGGAACTGGCCGAGCAGTGCCGGCGTCTTCTGGAAAGTTTGCCCGACGACGAGCTGCGCCTGCTCGCGCTACACAAGCTGGAGGGGTACACCAACGAGGAGATCGCGGGGCTGCTCGATCTCTCTCTGGCGACCGTGGAGCGCCGCCTGGCCTACATTCGCAAGAGCTGGGCACGGGAGCGCCTTGCCTGAAACACGGCAGAGCGAGAAATTTCATGAGGGGTTGCGGGGGCGGACGTGGATTTCCATAGTAACACCCCTTTCCGACGAGGGAAAAGGAAAGAAAATGGACACGCTCGGCCCCTCTCTCCCCCTGTCGGTGGACTACCGTATCGAAGTCGTCTGCCGCCGCTTTGAGGCGGACTGGAAGGCGGGGCAGAGTCCTCGCCTGGAGATGTTTCTCGGAGACGCCGCCGACCTCGAGCGGCAAACGCTCCTGTGGGAGCTGCTTCGGCTGGAACTGGAGTACCGCCGCAAACGAGGCGAGCAGCCCGCGGAGGAGGAGTACGCCCAGCGTTTCCCGGACCAGGCCGCCCTGGTCCGGCGCCTCTTTGAATCCGCGACCCTCCCCGGCCTCGCGAACCCGAACGGACTCGATACCGTCGGATTCGTTGTCGGCGATCAGGCGTCCCCACAAACGGCCGCCGCGCCATTGAATGTGGCGGTCCCCGGCTACGAAATCCTGGCCGAGCTTGGCCGCGGCGGCATGGGAATCGTTTACAAGGCCCGGCAACCGGCCCTGAATCGCTATGTGGCCCTCAAGATGATCCTGGCCGGCAGCCATGCCAGCCCTCTTCAGATTATCCGCTTCCGCCAGGAGGCGGAGACGATCGCCCGGCTCGAAAACCCGAACATCGTCAAAATCCACGAAGTGGGAGCCTGCCAGGGGTACCCCTACCTCGTCCTGGAGTACGTCGACGGGGGCACGCTCGCCGGAAAAACGGCCGGGGTTCGGCAACCGGTGCGTGATGCGGCCCGGTTACTCGAGACGCTGGCCGTCGCCGTCCATCACGCCCACGACCGGGGCGTCGTCCACCGCGATCTGAAGCCAGCCAACATCTTGCTCACCCTGGACGGTGTGCCGAAGATCGCCGACTTCGGGCTGGCCCGGCTATTGGACGACGCCGCGTCGGGGCTTACCGTCAGTAACGCCATCGTGGGCACACCGGGTTACATGGCCCCGGAGCAGGCCGAAGGCCGCAAGGACGTCGGCCCGGCCGCCGACGTGTATGCACTCGGGGCGATCCTCTACGAGTTGCTCACCGCCCGGCCGCCGTTCCAGGGGACGAGCCCGGCCGACGTGTTGCGGCGCATGGCCGTGGAGGAGGTCGCGCCGGTCCGGCGGCTGCGAACGGACTGCCCTCGCGATCTGGAAACCATCTGCCTGAAATGCCTCCAGAAAGACCCCGCCCGCCGCTACTGGCTGGCCGACGAGTTGGCCGAGGATCTGCATCGGTTCCTGGCCGACGAACCGATCCGCGCGCGGCCGGTAAGCCGGGCCGAGCAGCTTGCCCGCTGGTGCCGGCGGAACCCGCGTGTCGCCTTCCTCACCGGGCTGACGGCCCTGTTGCTGGTGGTCATCGCCGCGGGCGGAATCGGGCTGTCGCTGCGCCTGAATACGGCGCTAGGCGCGGCGAAACAGGACCGTGACGCCGCGCGCCGGGCCGAGCGGCAGGGGAAGGACAAGCTGTTCCAGTCGCTGGTATCGGAGGCCAAGGCGAATCGGTTCAGCCGGCGAATCGGGCAGCGGTTTGGCACGCTGGACGCGGTTCGCCAGGCGGCCGACCTGGGCCGCGAGCTGGACAAGCCGGCGGAGGCATTCGACGAGCTGCGGAACCTGGCCATTGCCGCCCTGGCCTTGCCTGACCTGCGGCCGACCGCCGAGTGGGTCAGCCAGCCGGACGAGCCGGGGTGGAAGATCATCTACTGGCACGACATCGATCCCACTTTCCGCCACCATGCCATGAGCAACCAGCAGGGGGCGGTGAGCGTTAGACGGGTCGGCCCAGGGTCGGACGATGGCGGGGAGATCGCCCGGCTGCCGGGACTCGGCCCGTGGCAGGTCCGCCTCGAGTGGTCGCCGGACGGCCGGTTCCTCGCCGCCTGGCACTGGACGCTCGAGCGGCTCCAGGTATGGAAGTCGGACCAATTGGTGCCAACCCTGGTTCTGGAAGAAAAGAATGGCTGCCGGGCATTTGGCTTCACCACAGATGGCCGGCAATTACTCACCGCCGACGGAAGCGTGCTACGCCTGTACGACCTGGAGACGGGCCGGATGACGCGGTCTTTCCCGTTTGCTGAAGCCGTGTGGGAGTGGATAGCCCCCCATCCGCGCCTCCCGCAGGCGGCCGTCTGCACCCGGACGGGCGTATTGATCGTCGATCTCACGACCGGCAAGACGGTCACTCGGCTGCTCACGGTGGCGCAACCGTCCCAACCCACCTGGCACCCCGACGGGGAGTTGCTGGCCGTCAGCGTCTACCCCAAGATCGAAATCTGGGATGTGCCACGAAAGCGGCGGAACTGGGAGATGGAACACCGCGGCGGTGGTGCGCAGGTCGCCTTCAATCCGACCGGCGACCTGATGGCCAGCAGCGGCTGGGCCGGACGGATGAAATTGTGGAACCCCTATAGCGGCCGCGAGGTCTTTAGCACCACTGGCACCTTTGCCCCGCGCTTCGGGCCGGGTGACCGGCTACTGAGGTTGAATGGCCTGGACGGACTCGAGACGGGGGACGCCTGGCCGCTGACGCAGGTCGAAGCCGCCCGCGAGTACCGCACCCTGGTCGCCGGCCCTGGTCGGGCGGTCCGGGATTACTCGAAGAGCGGCATTCACCCCGGCGGCCGTCTGCTCGCGGTCGGCACCAGGCAGGGGTTGAGCTTCCTGGACCTGGCGACCGGGGCCGAGCGGGAGTTCTTGCCTCTGGCCACGACCAACACCCTGTTCGAGCCGTCGGGATCGCTGCTGACCAGTACTTCGGCCGGGCTGCTCCGCTGGCCGGTCCGCGCCGACCCCGACGCCCCCCATCGGTTCCGTGTCGGACCGCCCGAACAAATCCCGGTTCCGGTCCCGGCGCTGAACTGTAACATCGCGCGCAGCGCGAACGGCACGGTGCTGGCCGGCTCCATCCCAGGTGGAGATGGAGCCTACACCTGGCAGCGCGACCGCCCCCGCGAGGCCATCCGCCTGACTCCGCACGGCGACTGCCGATATGTCGCCGTCAGCCCCGACGGCAAGCTCGTCGCGACCGGCTCGCACACCCGTAGCGGCCTGAAGGTGTGGGACGCACGGACCGGGAAGCTCGTCCGCGCGTTCCTGTCCGACACGGCCTGGACGATACCGTTCTTCAGTCCCGATGGCCGGTGGCTCTTCAACAAGGACGGGCGGAGCTGGCGCACGG
>JBBQPD010000433.1:0-5734 GCA_038331535.1 Gemmatales bacterium
CTCGCCGGCTTGCCGCCCGGACTCGCGAACGCCCAGTCCGCCGGCCCTGTCGGCGGTGTGCGCGGGCCGGCGAATCCGACGGTTGAGGGCAGGCAGGTCGTGCTCTTGAACGTCACACCGCCAACCTACGCGGCGTTGGACACGTCCGGATTGAACCGTCTCGGCGGAACGGTGAGCGGGTCGGAGGACGATGCGGCGAACGGTTTCTTCGTCCGCCTCTCCGCCACTCTGAACCGTCTCACTCAAATGTCGCTGCAAGCAAGCGATGCGCTGTTCGGCCAGGAGCGTCCCAATCGAACAGGCGACGCACTAGGAAGTGAAGAGCAGGAGCCTTGGCCCCAATTCGACATCCCGGATTGCGGCGCGGCTGAACCCCGCTACTCCGACGAGATGTTGTCCGAGCGCTGGGTGCCTCGCGGAGAGCCGCGGGAAACGGCCGTCTCGTTCAACGATCCCCAAGCGGCGATCGACGCTGTCTGGACCCTGTCGCTCGGTTTCGCGGGCGGCCTGGCACTCCTTCGAAAGTCCGACGAAGACAAGGAAGCGCGGCGCCTGGCCCTGGGCCTGCACTCGTCGAGGAACGCATGAGCGAACGCTTGCACACGAACCCGAACGACTCCTTCGATCCCGATCGGCCGGAGAATCCTCCGGCCGGGGACTTTCTCGACGTGCGCCGCCGCAAGCGCGAGCTGCTCGACGAGCTGAGCACTGGCTGGGAGCAGGGTCGTCCCATCAAGGCCGAGGAATTGTTGCCGCGCTGGCCCGCGGACCCGGCCGGGGATGACGACGTGGCCGGTCTCCTCTTCGCGGAATACCAGCAGCGCCAGAAGCAGGGGGACGAGAATAGCCTGTCGGAACTCTCGGCCCGCTTTCCCGAACACGGCGATTCGCTGGCGTCGATGATGCGAGCCCACGACGTCTTGTGTTCTCTCGGCGGGTCGAGCAAGAGCGGCCCGCGCCTGTCGCTGCCGGCCGTGGGCGATGAATTGTTCGGCTTCCGCATGCGCCACGAGCTGGGCCGCGGGGCGTTCGCCTGCGTGTTCATGGCCGAGCAGGAGCACCTGGCCGGCCGGCCGGTCGTGCTCAAGGTCTCCGCCCTGGAAGGCAACGAGCCGCAGACGCTGGCTCAGCTCCAGCATACGCATATCGTGCCGATCTACTCGGTCCACGAAAACCTCGCCGCCGGCCTGCGCGCGGTCTGCATGCCCTACTTCGGCGGCGCCAGCTTGTCGGCCGTGCTGCACGCCGCGTGGGCCGAGACGCCACGGCCGACGCGCGGCGAGCAGCTGGTTCGCGGTCTCGAAGCGGTACAGGCGCCGAAGTGGGAGCCGAAGCGCCCGGCCAACGCAGTCGCCACCCCGACCGTCCCCGCGCCGCTGGCCTGGCTGCGCGCAAACGGTTATTGCAGGGCGGCGGCACGCATCGTCAGTCAACTGGCCGAGGGGTTGGACCACGCCCACGAGCGCGGCATCTTGCACCGCGACATCAAGCCGTCGAATATCCTCTTGGCCGGCGACGGCACGCCCATGCTTCTCGATTTCAACCTGTCCGAAGACGTGAATACTCCCGACGCCGTCGCCACGGCCACGCTCGGCGGCACCGTCTCGTACATGTCGCCCGAACACCTGCGCGCCCTGGCCGCGCGCGATCCGGCCCTGGCCCGCAAGGTCGATCATCGATCCGACATCTATTCGCTGGGCATGGTGTTGTACGAGATGCTCGTAGGCCAAAGCCCGTTTCGGCAGAGCGCCAGCTATTCGCCCATCCCGACGCTGATCGAGGCAATGGCTGTGGAGCGCGCCGAGTCGTCGCCTTCGCTGCGGGCGAACCGGCCCGATGCGCCCTGGGATCTGGAGAGCATCGTCCGCAAATGCCTCGATCCGAAACCGGAGCGTCGCTATCAACGAGCCGCCCATATCGCCGAGGATCTCGAAGCGTTTCTGCACGACTTGCCGTTGAAGCATGCCCCGCAGCTCAACCGCGTCGAGCGCTGCCGCAAATGGCTGCGGCGGCACCCGCGCTTGACCTCGTCGGGGACAGTGGCGGCCGTGGCAGCCGTCTTGTTGCTGACGGTCGGCGCCGCCTACCTGGGAATGAAACAAAACCTCGACGGTGCCGAGTATCGGATCGATGCCGATCACGCTCATAACCGGCTGCGCCTGCACGATGCCGGCACTCTCCAGGCGCTCTGTCTCATCAATGTCGCCGACGCGCATGGCGAGAACCGGCGCCGCGGCGCCGTGGTCTGCGAGAAGACGCTGAGTCTATTTGGCGTTCTCGACCGTCCGGACTGGTCGACTGACCCCGGTTGGAAACATCTCAACGGCGCAGAACGCGAGCGCCTGGCTGAAAATACGCGGGAATTGCTGCTACTGTTGGCCTGGGCGCGCGTGTGCGGCGCTCCGGACGATAAAGCCGTGCTGCACGAGGCTTTGTCTCTGGTGCAACGCGCCGAGGACGTTCCGGGTCTGGCCCCGACTTCCGCCCTGCTGGAAGATCGCGCCCATTACCTGGAAAAACTCTGCGACAAGACAGCGGCCGACGCCGCCCGCGCTCGCGCCAAAGAGTTGGCCCCAACCACGGCTCGCGATTTCTATCTGCTGGCCACGACCCACGTCCGTGCCGGCAACTCCGCCGGGGCGCTGGCGGCGCTGGACCGGGCGATCGCGATCAATCCGAAACATTACTGGTCGTGGGTGCAGCGCGGCCTGGTCCGCCTCGACCGGCGCGAGTTCACCCAGGCGGTCGGCGACTTCGGCGCCTGCATCGGTCTCGATCTCCAGTTCGCCTGGGGCTATTACAATCGCGCCTATGCCCTGCACCAGTGCGGCCAACGAGATTCCGCCGTCGCCGATTACACCAAGGCCATCGAGCTTGACCCCGAATTCGCGATGGCGTTCCAGAACCGCGCCACGATTCGCATCGAAGCGGGACAATATGCGGAGGCATTGCCCGACCTGGACCGGGCGCTCGAGTTGGGCCGGGACGACGCTTCTTTGCACGCCAGTCGGGCGGTCGCACTGGAGGCGCTGGGCCGAGTGGCTGCCGCCGAGGCCGCCTTCCACAAGGCGCTGTCGAAAGCGGACGCGGAGAAAGCGCAGCCGAACGAAGAGGCGCCCGCCCTGCGCATCCGCTGGACGTATGCATTCTCGATTTCTACTCGCAAACCCGATCTGGCTCGTCAGTTGTTCGAACAGGTTCTGTCTGGTTCTCCGCGGCACGCGCAGGCCCACTACGGCCTGGGGATGCTGGCGGCGACAGCGCGTCGAAACGAGGAGGCGGTTTCCTCCCTTGACGAGGCGCTGGGCGTTGACCGCGAGTTCACGCACGCCCGCTGCTTTCGGGCCGTGATTCTTGCCCGCGTCGCTCGCTTCGAAGATGCCCTGCAAGACGTCAACATCTGTCTCAAGGCCGATCCTACCTCCGGCCCAACGCTGTACGCCGCTGCCTGTGTCGCTTCCCACATTGCCGCGGCGAAGATGGCTGAAGACCCGTCGGGCGCCAGGGAAGCCGCCAAGCAAGCGCTCGACTTTCTCGACCGGGCATTCCGCCAAGGCTACGGCCGTGGTCGTGTAGACGGAGACGCCGATCTCGCGTTCGTTCGGCGCTTTGCCGAGTGCCGGCGATTCCTTCAGACGACGGAGTGAGCTTTGCTCAGTCCTCAGAGCTTGTGAATAAATTGAAACCAGCTTGATGGTTGACGTATGTCCCGAGCGTTTTCGGACGAACGGCAGGGTTTGACGGCTCAGGGATTGGCTGAGTGTCTGTCCCAGAAGTAGGTTCTACGAGCCGCGACCGTTAGGGAGCGTTGGCGCGACGTTGCGAAAACCGCTCCCTAACGGTTGCGGCTCGTGGAAAACAACACCTTCCGGGACAGACTCTGAGAGCTAACAGCTATTAGCTATTAGCTAATAGCTGTTAGCCAAGGCTGCGCCTTCCGAGTCGTCACGCTGTCCTCCGTCCGCAAATAAGCCGAGGTTCCATTTATTCACAAGCCCTCAGTCCTGAAGAACAGGAGCGTTACGTGTTTGCCGCGCTGAAGAATCCCCGTCCGAAAGCAAGCCCGCGTCAGTTCACCTCGACGGAGCAGGCCAACGCGCTCGGTGTCGTTCTCCGCAAGGAGTTCGGCATTCCGTTCGTCTTCTACCAGGCGACCTCGGGTGCGTCCGTGGCGGACCGTCCTGTTGCCCCGACCGACTCGTGGCGCGTCAGCAGCCTGGACCCGGTGCCGGCCCCCTTGCCGCCGGAAGAGGTGCTGCGGTTGGCCGCCGACTCGCAGCCGGAAGTCAGCATGCTGGCGGATGGCCGCTACCAGATGACCATGGTCTTCTACGACGCCGGCAAGCCGCTCGTCGTCGCCGCGGGATTGTTCATCGGCCTGGCCAGGAACAAAGCCGAATCGGAGCGCGAGCTAGCGTGGTTGCAGCAGTGGCTCCAGTCGGTCAGCGACCGCCTGCGCCTGACCGAGCAGTATCAACGGCAACAACGGGCGCTGGAGGACCAGCACGCGCAGGCCAAGACGGCGTGGGAAAGCCTGCTGGCCCTGGACCATGTCCTGCGCCGGCTGCGCATTCACAAGGAACCGACCAGCAATCGCCAGCGCGCCCTGGAAACGGCGCACAGCTTGCTCGGAACGCAGACGCTGGTCTGGGTGGCAAAAGACCCGCTGGCCCGCGTGCAGATGGCCGGCGAACCGTGCCTCTCCGAGCTTGATTGCCGCAGCCTGGCCGCGGTGCTGGCGAAGAATGCCGACCTGCAATCGGCCGGGCATCTGCTGTGCAACAACGTGCAGAGCCTGTCCTGGGGAGCCAGTTTTCCCGCGCTCGAAGCGTTGATGGCCTTCACGATCAGCGACCCGGAGGCGCCGGGCTGGATCATGGCCCTGAACAAGAGACCGCTGTCGGCCGACGCGCCGCCCCCGCCGTTCCGCCGCGGCGACGCGGCCATTCTGACGCCCTTCGTCGCCGTGATTCGCATGCACGCCTCGGCCTCCGGTCGCTACCAGGACATGAAAGACCTCATGGTCGGCATGGCCCGTTCGCTGACCTCGGCCATCGACGCCAAGGACTCGTATACCTTCGGCCACAGCGAGCGCGTGGCTCGGATCGGCGTCGAACTGGGACGCACTCTCGGCCTGACGAGCGACGAGCTGAGCGATATCTACCTGTCCGGACTGCTGCACGACGTAGGCAAGATTGGCGTCCGCGACGAAGTGTTGCGCAAGGTCGATAAGTTGACGGCAGAGGAATTCGAGCACGTCAAGCAACATGTGACGATGGGCTACACGATCCTGGCGGAGCTGAAGCCGATCCGTAATCTCCTTCCAGGCGTGCTCTATCATCACGAGCGCTGGGACGGCAAGGGCTACCCCGACGGCCTGGCGGGCGAGGCGATCCCGCTGCTGGCCCGCATCCTCGCCGTCGCCGATGCTTACGACGCCATGAGCACGACGCGCCCGTATCGCGAGGCGCTGCCCTGCCGCGAAGTGGAAGATCGCCTCACGAAAGGCGCGGGGACGCAGTGGGATGCCAAGATCGTCGAAGCTTTCACGCGCAGCCGCCAGAAGATCCTCGCCATCCGCCAGCGCGGCGTCGGCGAATCGTTACGGACGGCTCTCGATGCTGCCTTGCGCATCACGGACCTGGACAACTCGATCGTCATGTAGCCGCCGAGAGTACTGAGTACCGAGTACTGAGTACTCAGTACTCGGTACTCGGTACTCCGCCACGTGAAC
>JBBQPD010000434.1:0-5730 GCA_038331535.1 Gemmatales bacterium
GCAGATGCGGGTGATCCTCGGCTTCTCGAATTCCGGCTCGCCCTCGATCAGCAGTCGGCCGACCACGTTGGGATCGATACCCGCTCCCGAGTAATTCTTGCCGATCTCGCCGATGACGAGCAGATCGAGCTGGTCGAACGGCAGCCGTCCCATCAGCCGCCGCGCCTCGTCGAGCAAGCCCGGCTCAACGGCGAGCAGCTCGTCGCGGTCCACGACCTGAAGCCGGGCCGTCTGTTCGACTGCGTTTTCGAGGACGGCGAGGCCGGCGGCGAATGGCGTCTTGTCGAGTACGACCTTGGCCGTCTCGGGCAGAATGTCGCGCAGACCGCGTACCCCCCAGCGATGGTGTTGCGACGCCCCGTCGCGCTTGCCGAGGCCGATGACAATCATCTTGCAGATGCCGCTTTCGTAGCGGCCGCGGAAGTCGGTGTGCGGTTTGATGCGCGAGATCGTCACGACCGCGTCGGCGGTCAGGGCGTTTTTGTCCCAGAAGACCGGCTCGCCGAAGCTGTTGGTGCTGATCTGCACGGCGGTCATGTCGGTCTTCACCGGCACGCCCAGCTTCGCCTCGCTAACGCCGTACTCGGCGAGGAGTTCGCGCTGCCCCTCTGCGGTGGCGCCGCCGTGGCTACCCATCGCGGCGACGACGAACGGCTCGGCGCCGAGTTCGCGTAAACAATCGAGGGTGGTGCGAACGATGGTGAACAGGTTGGCGATGCCGCGGCTGCCGACGGCGACCGCGACCTTCGCGCCGCGCGGCAGCCGTTTGGCGAAGCGCGATCCGAGCCATTGCCGGCGCACCTCACCCGCCACGTCGGCGACAACAGGTTGAGGAGCGATTTGCCGAATGGGAGCCAAAAGTGGAATGTTCATGAGCAGGGCCAGGGTCAGAGGCAGGGCGAAGGATCAGAGGGACATGGTTGAGAGTAGCGAGCCATGAAGGCGCTTCAAGGGAAGAGCCCGAAGCCCCACCCGTCCTGAAGGACGGGCCTATTACCTCTCTGCGGCAAAGGCCCGAGAACGGGCCTCAACGCAATTACGGGAATGGGCCTTCTGAACTTACCTCTCTTCTTCTACCCGCCGCATCATTCCCTCTTACCGCGCCTACTCTTCTCTGCCTCTCACTCTGCCGTTGACCGCTGACGGCTCCTTCCGGTATACCCCGCCCCGCTCCGAACGAGATCCGCCACGGATGGCGGAACCAGGACTCAGAGTCTACGCCGGACGGTGTTGTTTTCTACGAGCCGCGACCGTCAGGGAGCGGTGTTCGCAGCGTCTCGCCGACGCTCCCTGACGGTCGCGGCTCGTAGAACTCACTCCTGGGGCAGACTCTCAGAGACGACGGAACCAACCGATATGCTCTGGCGCAAATGGCTGGTGCGCGGTCTCGTCTACTCCGTCCTGGGCGGCGGCGCCCTTGCCTTCCTGCTTTACAATTTCTGGACCAGCCCCGCGACGGTGCGCCGCCAGGTTCTCGCCAAGCTCGCGCAGCGCTTTCCCGGCGCCACGGTCACACTCGACGCCGCCCACCTGCGTCTCTTCGGCGGCATCGCCGTCGGCGAGTTGCGCATGGCCCGGCGCGACGACCTCGATAAAGCCGACTTCCTCTACGTGCCCTCCGCCGTCATCTACCACGACAAGGAACAGCTGCTCGGCGGCATCCTCGCGCTGCGCAAGATCGAGCTGTTCCGTCCCCGGTTGCGCATCGTACGCGAACGAGATGGCCGGCTGAACTTCGAAGGAATCATGGCTCCGTCCGGCGACGAGCGCGACCCGCTGCCGACCATCGTCTTGCAGCAGGCCACGATCATCTTCGAGGATCGCAGCGCTGCGCCGGGAGTGCCGCTGCTGGAAATCAAGGACGTCAATCTGACGGTCGTCAACGATCCGCTGCCTGTTCTCACCGTGGAGGGTAGCGGTCTGGCGGACGTACTCGGGCCGGTCCATCTCAGCGGTCGTTATCGCCGCGACACCCGCGAGGCCAATCTCGAATTCGAGCTGACGTCCATCCCGGTCGGTCCGGCACTGGTGCAGCGACTGGCCGCCATCTGTCCGGAAGCTGCCGCCCACCTGCGGCAGTTTCGGGCCGAGGGCGACGTGCGGGCCAAAATCGATTACCGGCCTGGCGCCTCCCCGGCGCTCACCTTCGACGCGACCATCAAGCTCCACAAGGGCGAGTTAAGCCACGCGCGCCTGCCGCTGCCCCTGGATGACCTCGAAGCCGAGCTTCGGTTGGTGAACGCCGCCGAGCCGACTCCCGCCGCGCATGCCGCGCCGGCCGTCTCAGCCGTCATCTACGAACCGGAGTTGCTGCGCGTGTCGTCGGCTCATCTTTCGGCCCGCTCGGGCAAGATGCTTTTCGACCTGGCCCTCAAAGACCTGTGCGTTCCCTATCTTGTGACGAGCGCCGGCGCGGGAGAGGAATTGCAGTTCGAGAAACTCATGCGCGAGCTGACCTGGGAGGTGAAACACCTGCCTGTCACGAAAGAGCTGCTCGCTTATTTCAAGGAAATGAAGGAAATCCAGCACGACTATAGCCCCAACGGCGAAGCCACGGTGAGCCACCATTTCCTCCGCGACGCCGTGGGAGGCTGGCACAAGTCCTGGCACGTCGAACCCGAAGGGATGTCGGGTGAATTCTACAACTTCCGCTACCCGGCCGAGAACCTCACCGGCACCATCGACTACCACAAAGACAGCAACCGCAATCAGGATTGCGACGTGAAGCTGTCCTGCACAGCGGCAGGACGACCGATCCGGCTCACCGGGCACACGCACAACGAGGGTGAAGGTCCGGCGCGCGTCGAGATGGAAATCACCGGGTCGAACTTCCCACTGGACGACAAACTCGACCGCGCGCTGCAGGGGCCGAGCCGGACCGTCATCAACGAGTTTCATCCGCACGGCCTCGCCGACTTCAACGTCAAGATTTACCGCGCCCTCGGAGCGACGCTCTTCGCCAATCGTTTCCTCATCGCCGTCCACGACACTGCCTTCAATTACGACCTGTTTCCCTACCAGTTGGAAAACGTCTCCGGCGTCCTCGACATCCTGCCCGACCATTGGGAAGCGCGCGACTTCCACGGCACGCACGGCAAGGGCGAAATGCGCTTCTCCGGCCGGTCCTTCGGCCCGACGCTGGAGCAAGGCCCTAAACCGTTGATGCGCGTCGAAATCCACGGTACCTCAATCCCACTCGACGACCAGTTTGAAGCGGCGCTGGCTCCGGCGAAAATGCCGGCGCGGGCGGCCCTCAAGTACGCCTGGCAGACGCTCAACCTGTCCGGGCAAATGAGCTTCGACGCCGCCGTAATCGACATGGGCGGCGGCGACCCGGCCAACCTCGACGTGAAGGTGACGGCGCGCGGCTGCTCGATGCGGCCGAAGTTCTTCGACTATGCCCTGTCCGACATGGGCGGCACCGTCCACTACACGCGCGAGCGCATCACCTTCAACGACATCGAAGCAAAACACGGCACGGCGGCGCTGCGGGTCCGCTCCGGACAGATTCTGACCAAGCCGAGCGGCGGTTTTCAGACACGGCTCGGCGTCCCGGACAAACCCGGTACGGGCCTGGTGCTGACCGGTCTGACGGCAGACGCCGACCTGCTCGCGGCCCTGCCCGATCAGGTGCGCAAAGGCATGGACGCGGTCAAGCTGCGCGGCCCGTTCGACCTGACGGCGGAATTGATTGTGGACCCGCAAGAGGACGGCAAGAACGATATCTGGTGGGACGGCACCCTGGTCGTTCGCAACGCCACGCTCGACGCCGGCGTCGAGGTGACCGGCGTCCAGGGTCAGGCGTCGTGCTGCGGCGTGTACAAGGACCAGAAGTTGCGCGCAGCCGTCGGCAACGTCTGGTTCACCGAGGCCTCGCTGGTCGGCCAACCCCTGCACCACCTGCACACGCGTTTCGTCGTCGATAAGGACTCGCCGGACTTGCTGCGCTTCTACGACGTGGGGGCCGAGTTGTTCGGTGGACAGATCGGCGGCCAGGCGCACATCGATTTCACGAATGTGCCGCGCTTCGAGCTGAACCTGATCGGGCTGCAAGTGAAGCTGGAGCAGTTCGGCCGCTTCAACAAGTTCGGTTCGGGCGCGGAGCTGGAAGGAATGGCCGAGCTGTCGCTGTTTCTCAAAGGCAGGGTGGACGACCCCTCCAGCCTGAGCGGCGACGGCCGGCTCGACGTGCCGAAGGGCAAGCTCTATCGCCTGCCGCCGCTGCTGGATTTGCTCAAGGCGCTCGGCCTGCGCGCCCCGGATCGCACCGCCTTCGAGCGCGGGCGCCTGGAGTTCAGTGTCGAGGGACAGACGGTCAAGGTCAGCGTGCTGAATCTCTACGGCAGCGCGGTGAGTCTGCGCGGACAGGGGACGGTAAAGATCGACGGCAGCGACTTGAACCTCGACTTCAACGCCGACCCCGGCATGTTCCCCCCGCTCGTGCCGATCCTCGGCAGCATCGAGCAGACCGTGAGCGATCAGCTGCTGAGGATCAAGGTGCGCGGCAGCCTGACGGACCCAAAATTCGAGAAGGAACTCATGCCGGGAATCCTTGACCCCGTGCGGCATTTGTTGGGTACGTCGAAGTGAAATCGCGTGCGGACTTGAGCGAATCCATCGACTCAAGTCGTTGGACGCGCGCTGCCGATAGATGACGAAGCATTCCCGGAGAGTTCGGGTCGATCACCGGCCCGAGAGAGATTGGAGGTCGAGCGTGTTCGGCACCATCCTGCACCGCATGATTCTCTGGGAAGTCTTCAAGGTGTTCGTGCTGTCGCTCCTGGGCATCACGGGTATCTTGCTCATGGCGGGCATCGTCGCTGAGGCGTCGCAGCAAGGGCTGGCGCCGGGGCAAATCCTCGCCGCTATTCCACTGCTGATCCCCAGTACGCTGCCGTACACGATCCCCGCGACGACGCTGTTCGCCACCTGCATCGCCTACGGCAGGCTCGCGGCCGACAACGAAATCCTGGCCATCAAGTCAGCCGGTGTGAACGTCGGCCGGGTCGTCATGCCGGGGCTGATCCTCGGCATCACGATGAGCGCGCTCACGATGGGACTTTACTATCGCATCATCCCATCCACGCACCACATGCTGCGCGCGATGATTTTCGACGATGCCGAGGAGCTGGTCTACAACATTCTCCGCAAGCAACAGTGCATCGTTCATCAACAGCTGCCCTACTCGATGTGGGTCAAGAGCGTGCAAGGGCGCAAGCTCATGAACACGACGCTCAAGCACCGCGACGCCAAGGGCGAAAACGACGTGATCGTCTCGGCGAAGGAAGCACAAATCAAAGTCGATACGAAAAAGAAGGTGATGCACATTCTCATGAAGAATGGAGTCGTCACCGGGGAAGATGGCCTGGGAGTGTGGTTCGACGAACGCTTTTTCGAGATGCCGTTGCCGCCCAACTTTGGCGCCGACGCCCAGCGCCGACCGCGCGATTTCACCTGGCAAGAGCTGCTCGGCGAGCGGCGGCGGTATGAGGCAGAATACGAAACGACTCGCGCGGAAATTGTCGAGCGAACCGCCGAGCTGCTCCTGGAAGACGCGCCGCCCGACCTCGCGCAGCACGTGTCGAACCTCAAGGACCGCCAGAAAGTGAACAAGGTTTTCAAGACACAGATCGACGTCGAGTTGCTCATGCGGCCGGCCCTGAGCGTCGGCTGCTTCTTCTTCATCCTCGTCGGCTGTCCCATCGGCATCTGGTTCAGCAAGAGCGATTA
>JBBQPD010000435.1:0-5724 GCA_038331535.1 Gemmatales bacterium
CCTTGTCGATGAGGTGCCTCTTGAGAATGGCGACCTTCTCGGTGTCGGGGAAGTGACGACGCTGCGTGCTCATGGTGAACCTCCGTTGCGGTTATGCTAACCCGAACAGAGCGTTCTTCCAGATTCGACTGAGGCAAAACACATTCGCATTTACGGCTCCGCCGTCCAAGGGCAACTGGCTGACAAGATCGACGGGGTTGCCGGGCAAATTCCGCAATGCATTTCCCAGAGGCGTGTCACACAAAGCAGAGTCGAAGCGAGGGAATCTGTGTCTGGGCCGGCAAGCCTCCCGTTGAGGCAACGATAGGCGTCGGTAGCAAAAACACTGAGTCGATGCTCCCCGGATTCGCCTTGACGGCCGCAGAAGCAAAATGTGCAATGCTGAACTCCGAGGCCCCGCCGGGGCACGAGTCGAGCATGCGCCCGGGCGGCATTGTGTCGGGACGTTGCCCCGGCTCGCCGGTCGCCGAAAAACGCCTCGCCAGACTTCGCGAAACCGCTCGCGGATGCGCGAACCCGAGGAAGCGTTCCATGCAGCAATATTGTACGACCTACACCACGGATCAGATCGTCCCGGCGCCGATCGAGATGCTCCCACTGTCGGAAGGCGTCAACACCGCCCACGTCAAGGCTCGGAAACGCGAGCCTGGTAAGCGCGACCGCCCGACCCGAACCGCAGCACCGGCGACCGCGGTCGTTCATCCCGAGATGCCGGAAGCGCAGTCCCCCGCACCGCCGGCCCAGGAGCCGGGATCGACCAGGGCGGCGGATGCACCGCCGCGGACGCCGTGGAAGAAGCCCTTTCCGTTGCACGCGATCTGTTTGCTGAAGGACAACGCCTTCAGGCCGCCGGACTGGCGCTGGCGTCTGGCCAACCACCTGGCCGAGACCGGGCGCCCGCCCGGGAGTTATCCGCTCGATGGCCGCGTCTATGCAGTCGTCCGCTACCTCCGTCGGGGCCGGCCCCTCCGAGACTGGCCAACTCCAAGCCCCACTGGAACGGACTGGCGGCCATTACAGGCCGCGCTGGCCCTATACCAGACGCAATCCGACCGGCGCACGGAACTGGAGGCGCCTTGGTCCTGGAGGAACTGCTCTGGTACTTCGCCGCCGGGCCGCAGACATTGCCGCGACGCCTCGAATCTCTCAGTGACAGTGAGCTCGCGACCATGCGGCGCTGGCTGATGGTCCACTACACGGTACTCCTCATCACATACCAGCCGGAAACAGACCTGGAAAAGAGCCGCTACGCGGAACTCCAACTACACCCGTGGCACCGACAAGTGATCTCGTAACCATCGCACGGGTCGTTCCGGCGTCTGGCAGCCGTCCGATCGGCCGGCAGGGGGTAGGGCATGGGCTGGGAAAGTCGTCACGGTACGGGGCAGCTGTACTACACGCGGACGGTGCGCGTCGGGGGTCGCCGGAAGCGCAGCTACTTCGGCAAGGGCCCGCTCGCTCAAATCGCCGAGGCCCAGGACACCTTGCTCCGCGTCGAGCGCGAACTCCGGCGGCGGGAACGTGGTGGCGACCCGGCGGGCACGCCGGAGCGACCGCCCGTCGCAGAGGGGGACGCCGGCCTTTCCGGCGCCGCCGCCGAGGCCGACACACGGCCGGTCGCTCCCGGACGGAAACGGCCAGACGGCCGAGGTCGTCCGGTTGCCCCGTCGCCTCTCGCGCCGCCGCCCGGCGCCGGTGCCGATACCGTCGGCGCCGATGAGTACGACGGGCCGCTCGCTCGACTTGCCGCCGAGGTCGCGGCCGAGGCCCGTGACGATCCCGCGGCCGACATCCTCGACTCGGCCCAAGCGAGTCCGGGTGCTGCCGTACTGGGAGATCCCGGCGCGGACACCGCCGCGGCCGGGCGCGACGGATCGGCGAACGCTGGGGCTCCGGCGTCGGGAGGGAAACTCGGTCCGTCGCCGCGCCTGGCCAAGTCCAAAAACCGGCGTCCGAAGCGCGTGCGAGACGGCGAAGGCGGGATGGAGTACCGCTCTTACGCCTCGGTCACGGACGCCGGGGTCTTCGAACTCGCCAGCGCGGACGCAGACCATTGGCCGCCGGAGGTGCGCGAGGCCATGGGCTGCGTCGCCGCACAAATCCGCCGGGCCGGTCCGCAGAGCCGCGACTACCGCGACGTGGCCGTCTACGGGTGGGGAAAATTCACCTTCTGCGACCGCCCCGCTACGGCGGGCTTCGGCATCTACCTGAGCATCGTCCCGTGATCCGACTTTTCCGGACAGACACGGAGCGCCGACAAGTTCGCCCCTACGCCATCGCGCCGGCCGCAGGGGCGGGAAACGTCCGCGCTTTGCCGCGAGAAGTTTGATAAGACCAATTCCACCGACTCTCTCAGCGCCGTTCGGGCGGATTGGAAGGCTCCGTCGGCGGATCATCCTGCGTAACGACTCGTAGGACAAAATGGCTTCTTCTCCGGTTGGGACAATGGGGAGCGCGATTGTGCTACGACATTGGCGCTGTACACTCCTCCACGAACAGGGTCACACGACGAGCGGTTGAAACGGGCAAATCTGTAGGTGGCCAGGCAAACTCGTGCGGCAGCCAGGAAGACCTTTCAGCCTCGGCAAGCACAGGGGGTCCTCTGGACTTCCGATCGCTCGCCCCGTTCCCGTCCAGGGCAGGGCCCTTCGGCTTGCGGCAACGTAGCCGCGGCTGGCCTCGGCTACATGTTCAGCGATTTGGCCTCCGGAGCTTCCCGGCCCGGCACCTGCCGACCGTGTTTGGCGCCGGACCGTTCACTCCACCCCTCGCGCATCTCCCCTTGAACTCCGACACGGACGGCGTCTGACCGCTAAAAAAAGGCGAGTACCGGTGCCGGGGATATTCCGCGCGACTTGCCAGCCTCCCTGCCCGCGCCGTGACCTGGAGTAGTCACGAACACGGGTAGGAGGGGGATTCCGTTGCGACTGGCACACGCTCTGGTCTTGGCCGACCACGGTCCTATCCGGACGAGTAGAAACACTTTGGTCGATCCCGGTTAGCCGCCAACCGGACCAGCGTAAACCGGCGACCTCTGAAGCGGGTGGCGTTCCGCTGCCCCCAGCTCTCCCTCACGCGGCACTTCCGAAAGGAATCGTCAGGCTTCGACCGGCTCGGCTTCCTCGAATTGACGCCACTCGTGGCACCAGCGCTGACGCAACTGTGTGACGCGAGCCGGCGACACCCCGAACTTCGCGGCCGCGCTCTTTGCCGAGTGCCCGAGTGACAGGTACTCCGCCAGTTGCCGGTCGCGCGGGGTTAACGAGTTGAAGTACCTCGGCCAGTCCATACGGAAGGCCACCTGCTCGGGTATGGGAGTCTGTCGGTTGTCTTGGAGGCGCTCCTCGAAGGCGTCCTGCATCTGCTGCCCATGGGGCTGGGCATACAGTTGCTCTTGCGACGTACAGGTCGAGGAGGGTAGCGTCTCCACTCGGAAGCCGCGCCGGCGCTGGGCGAGCGCGCTGAGCACGTCTTTGGACTTCTCCTGCCCGCACAAGCGGCGACCGGACCGTACCGCTCGGGCCGCGAAGACCACGGCGAACTCGTTCGGATCCTTGCCGACCTCGTGGAGGCGCACGAACCACTTCCAGGCTAAGGCGCCGTCTCAAAACAACTCCGCACTTTTCCTATGATAGCTCCACGCCTTCTCTTAGGAAGCGAGGAGCCACATGCAAGGAAGCTCAGTCCATCCGTGTCGATGTCCAGATTGTCAGCTGGAGGGACATGCTAATCAAGGACTCCATCGTTTGATGAACCTTCTGCTCAGCCGCCTGGATGAGGACCATCGCCGCTGGTACGTCGCTCTCGAATCACTCAAACTCGGCCACGGTGGCGACCGGCGCTTGGCGCTCATCACCGGCCTGCACGTCGAGACTATTCGACGGGGACGCCGCGAACTGGCCGGCTCGCTTGAGGATTTTCCCGCCGAGCGCGTACGGCGGGGTGGAGGAGGCAGGCCAGCGCTGAAAAAAAAGACTCCACTCTCCTGACCGACTTGCTGGCCTTGGTCGAAGAGCATACCGGAGGCAATCCCCAAGGGCCCGAGAAATGGGTGCGGCGGAGTCTGCGCAACCTCAGCGGCGATCTGAAAGACCTGGGACATGCGGTCAGCCCCGCCACCGTGGGACGTCTTCTGGACGAAGCGGATTATTCGCCCAAGGCCAATCGGAAACGGTTGACGGGGCCGCGCCACCCCGACCGCGACTGCCAGTTCGAGTATATCGCCCAGCAAAAGGCGGCGTTCTTGGCTGCTGGACTGCCTGTGGTCAGCGTGGATAGCAAGAAAAGGGAATTGGTCGGCAACTTCAAGAACGCTGGCCGCAGCTGGAGTCGGCAGGCCCAGGCCGTCAATGCCTATGACTTTCGCACGCAGGCGAAGGGCATTGCGATTCCCTACGGGCTCTACGTGGTGAACCTGAATCGAGGCTACGTCGAGGTTGGGACTTCGGGGAACACGGCCGCCTTTGCAGTGGATGTGCTCAGTCACTGGTGGGAAAAGGAAGGTCGGTTGCTGTTCCCGTCCGCCGACCAGTTGTTGCTCTTCGCCGACGGGGGCGGGAGCAACGGTTGCCGGCCGCGTTTGTGGAAGTTGCGCTTGCAAGAGGCCGTGGCCGACCGCTTTGGCTTGGCCGTGACCGTTTGTCACTATCCCACTGGTGCCTCGAAATACAATCCGGTGGAACGGCAGCTGTTCAGCCACATTGCCAGCAACTGGGCAGGAAAGCCGCTGGAATCGTATCCAGTACTGCTGGCCTATGTTCGAGGCACGAAGACAGAAAGTGGCCTTTGCGTCCGAGCCTGCCTGAACCAAAAAACGTATCCAACAAAAGTGAAGGTGTCGGACGAGCAGATGGCGTGTTTGTACTTGGAGCGTCATAAGATCTGCCCGCGATGGAACTACACAATCAAGCCGCGCAGCGGTTCCGATTAATAGTCGGAAAGTGCGGAGTTGTTTTGAGACGGCGCCTTAGTCGTTCGTCTGAAGCAGACGCTAGACAAATCTGCAGCCCCTCAGACGCTAGAAGTAGTTGATCGGTTGTACAACCTCTCGATCCGTTTACCTGCGTACTGGAAGGAATTGGGGCGCACGCGGGTACTCGACCGTCCCCACCCCCACCCGATCTGTTTGGACGAAGCGGTGGAGAAAGCCTGCGGGCTCTGTGCTTGGCGGTTCATGGAGAAAAAGCTAAGCTGCGAGTACGACTTGGATTCGGCACTATCGCAGTCAGCTTCAGGGGGTCATGTCGTGGTCGATCTCTTGATGCTGAATTTAATCATCTCGCATTACGTCACGAATGCAGTAGACGCATCGCAAGAAGGGGGGTGATTCGAATCGAGACGCGCCGGCTCGGGGAGATGGCGCAGTTGACAGTCGAGGACCGCGGCGACGGCATTACGGAAGATGCGAGTCGAAAATTGTTTCACGAGCCGTTTTCCACTAAGAGGCTATCTGTGAAGTTTTCTCGGCTTTCTGGGCCATTCTCGGAATCGAGAATTGGCGGATTCGCTGAAAATCCGGCATTTGCAACGAATCAGGGGGCGACGAAAACCGCAGTTTCTCGGGAATTCCTCGCGGATAGCCTCTAAGAGTCTATCCGAGAAGCCAGTTTATCCATAAAATCCCGTAGCGGCAAGGAGTTACACAACAAGAGCAGCTGATCGGCGAGACTAATGCGCAAGGCTTATCCCAGCGACCTTTCGGACGACCAATGGGCTATCTTGGAA
>JBBQPD010000436.1:0-5709 GCA_038331535.1 Gemmatales bacterium
CGCGGCCGGTGCCCGAGCTGTCGGCCTGCAAGGCCCAGCTCGACGGCACCGCCGACCGCGAGATCTCCACGACGATGGCCTTCGTGCGGATCCTCTCCACGCTCGTGCGCGACAAGGAGCTCGGTCCGCACATCGTCCCGATCGTGCCCGACGAGGCACGCACGTTCGGTATGGAGTCGCTGTTTCGCGCGGTCGGCATCTACGCGCACGGCGGTCAGCTCTATGAGCCGGTCGACAGGGACACGCTCCTCTATTACAAGGAAGCGAAAGACGGCCAGATTCTCGAAGAGGGGATCACCGAGGCCGGGTCGATGTCGTCGTTCATCGCCGCGGGCACGGCCTACGCTTCGCACGGTGTCCCGACGATCCCGTTCTACATTTACTACTCGATGTTCGGCTTCCAGCGCATCGGCGACCTGATCTGGGCCGCCGCCGACCTGCGCACGCGCGGCTTCCTGCTGGGCGCGACGGCGGGTCGAACGACGCTGAACGGCGAAGGCTTGCAGCACGAGGACGGCCACAGCCAGCTGCTCGCCTCGACCGTGCCGAACCTCATCCAGTACGACCCGGCCTTCGCCTACGAGCTTGCCGTCATCCTGCGCGACGGCATTCGCCGCATGTACGAGGACGTGAAGGAAGACGTCTTCTATTACATCACCCTCTACAACGACAATTACGTCATGCCGGCGATGCCGGCCGGCTCCGAGAACGGCATCCTGCGCGGCCTGTATAAACTGCGTCCGTCCACGGTCGCCGAGAAGAAGGGCATCCCGAAAGTCAACCTGTTCAGCAGCGGGCCAATCCTCGTTCATGCCCTGCGTGCGCAAGAGTTGCTGGCCGAGAGTTGGGGCGTGGCTGCCGACGTCTGGAGCGCGACGAGCTACCGCGAGTTACGCCGGGAAGCGCAGGAAGCGGAGCGCTGGAACTTCCTGCACCCGACGGAGAAACCGCGCAAGAGCTACGTCGAAACGCTGCTCGAAAAAGAGCAGGGCGTCTTCGTGGCGGCGAGCGATTACATGCGGCAGGTGCCGGAGATGATCGCCCGCTGGGTGCCGGGCGGCTTGTTCACCCTGGGCACCGACGGCTTCGGCCGCAGCGACACGCGCGCCGCCCTGCGGCGGCATTTCGAGGTGGACGCCGAGTGCATCGCCGTCGCGGCGCTGTCGCAGCTGATGAAGCGCGGCGGCGTCAAACCGGAGGTGGTCAAACAGGCGCTTCAGAAGTTCGGGATCAACCCCGAGAAGGTCAGCCCGCTGCGGGCGTAAGCGCATCCGCCGCTTGCGGCTTAGCGGCAACACCGCTAAGCCGCAAGCGGAAAGCATAGAGGATTCGATGGCCAACGAGATCCAGTTGCCGGCACTCAAGGACGGCGTCGATGCGGTCGAGGTCAACTCGATCAAGGTCGCGGTCGGCGACGAGGTCGCGGCGGACCAGACGGTCATGGAAGTGCAGGCCGACAAGGCGGCGCTGGAAGTGACGGCGCCGATGGCCGGCCGCGTCGTCGAGATTCGCGTCAAGGAAGGCCAGGAAATCAAGGTCGGCCAGGTCTACCTCGTCCTCGACGGCGCCAACGGCAGCGCGCCGCCGAAGATGCCTCAACCCGCCGCACCTGCCGAGAAGCCGAAAGAACCCGACCGCGCCGAAGCGAAGGCGGCTCCTCCCGCTCCTGAGAAGGCTCCCGCCCCACTGAAGGCTCTGATCGCGGCGCCCACGGGGAATGGCAAGATCATCCCCGCCGGCCCGGCCACACGCCAGCTGGCGCGCGAGCTGGGCATTGACCTGGCGCAGGTGAACGGCACTGGCCGCAACGGCCGCGTCACCGAAGAGGACGTGAAATCCTTCGTTCGCCAGCTCGCCGCCGGCGCTCCGGTCGGCTCTACCGGCGGCGGCCTCGCGACACCGGCGCTGCCGAAGTTCGAGGACTTCGGGCCAGTCGAACGGCAGACGCTGAGCGGCATTCGCAAGATCATCGCCCGCAACATGAGCGTGGCGTGGAACCTGATTCCGCACGTCACACAGCACGATTTGGCGGACATCACCGACCTCGAAGCGTTCCGCAAGGAACAGTCGGCGAAGGGGACGAAGCTGACGGTGACGGCATTCGTCCTCAAGGCGTCGTCCATCGCCCTGAAGAAGTTTCCCGCCTTCAATAGCAGCCTCGACACGGCGAACAATCAGCTCATCGCCAAGCGCTACTACCACCTCGGCGTCGCCGTCGATACGCCGAACGGGCTGGTGGTCCCGGTGCTGCGCGACGTGGATCACAAGAGCGTGCTGGACCTCGCCGCGGAGCTGGCAGCCGTCGCTGGCCGCGCGCGCGACGGCAAGCTCGACCCCAGCGAGATGAAGGGCGGCACCTTTACGATCACGAACCTCGGCGGCATCGGCGGCACGGCGTTCACGCCGATCGTCAATTGGCCGGAGGTCGCCATCCTCGGCCTGTCGCGCGGCCGGCAGGAAGCGACGTTCCGCGATGGCCAGGTGGTGCCGCGTCTGATGTTGCCGCTGTCGCTCTCCTACGACCACCGCGTCATCGACGGCGCTGCCGCGGCGCGCTTCACGCGCTTCCTCGCGGAATTGCTTGAGAATCCTCTACAGATGGTACTGCACGCCTGATTCTTGCCGCTTGCGGCTTAGCGGCAGCCCTCCGCTAAGCCGCAAGCGGCAATTTCCTCTCTGGAAAGTCCCTCATGCCAGACACCCTCGAATCCCAACTCGTCGTCCTCGGCGCCGGCCCCGGCGGTTACGCCGCCGCGTTTCTCGCCGCCGACAAGGGCATGAAGGTCACCCTCATCGACGCCGGCGCCAAGCCGGGCGGCACCTGTCTGCACGTCGGCTGCATCCCGTCGAAGGCGCTACTGCACATCGCCAAGGTCATCACCGACGCCCGCGACGCCGCCCACATCGGCATCACCTTCGCCGCGCCCAAGATCGACTTCGACGCCGTTCGCAAGCATCGCTTCGGCGTGCCGGACAAGCTGTCGGGCAACCTCGTCCAACTCTGCAAGGCCCGCAAGGTTGACTACGTCGTCGGCCGTGGCAAGTTCATCGACGGCCAGACGATCGAGGTCGAAGGCGGCAGCCGCTATCGCTTCCAGCACGCCATCGTCGCGACGGGATCGAGTCCCGCGCGCCCCGGCCCGCTCGGCCTGAACAGCGGGCGCGTCATGGACTCAACCGGGGCGCTGAAGCTAGAAGACGTGCCGGCGAAACTACTCGTGGTCGGCGGCGGCTACATCGGCCTGGAAATGGGCACCGTTTACGCCGCGCTCGGCAGCAAGGTGACCGTCGTCGAAATGACCGACGGCCTGTTGCCCGGCGCCGACCGCGACCTCGTCCTGCCGCTGGCGAAATGGCTGGAGAAATTGTTCGACAAAATCCATCTCAATACGGCGGTAACCAATCTCGAAGAAGTGCCCAACGGTGTCCGCGTCAGCCTGAAGGGCGAGGAGCTAGCCGACGCGCAACCGGTGTTCGACCGCGTGCTGGTGTCGGTCGGCCGCCGGCCCAATAGCCGCGACCTCGGCCTGGACAAGGCCGGCGTCGAAGTCAACGAACGCGGCTTCATCAAAGTCGACGACAAACGGCGGACGACGGCCGAGAAAATCTACGCCATCGGCGACGTGGCCGGCGAGCCGATGCTGGCTCACAAGGCGTCATACGAGGGCCGCGTCGTCGCCGAGGTGCTCGCCGGCGAGCCAGCCGTGTACGACGCCCGCGCGGTGCCAGCCGTCGTCTTCACCGATCCGGAACTTGCCTGGTGCGGCCTAACCGAGACGGAAGCGAAGAAGCAGAAGCGCGAGATCAAGCGCGTCCGTTTCGCCTGGCAAGGCTCCGGCCGGGCGCTCACGCTGGATCGTCCCGAGGGAATGACGAAGCTGATCGTCGATCCGCAGACGGAGCAGGTGCTAGGCGTCGGCATTGTCGGCGTCGAGGCCGGTGAGATGATCGCGGAAGCGATGCTGGCGATCGAGATGGGCGCCACCGCCAAGGACATTGCGATGACGATGCACGCCCATCCGACGCTTTCCGAGACGATGATGGAGGCGGCCGAGTGGTACTACGGCCACGGCACACACATGGCGCCGCCGAAAAAATGATTTGCCGCTTGCGGTTTAGCGGAAGGGGACCGCTAAGCCGCAAGCGGCGAACACGGGGCTACTCCTGCGGCCCCAGCTGCGGCCCCTTCTCCTCCTTGACCGGCGCTGGCACGGGCGTCGGCGGCCCCTTGGGCAACGGCTGCAAGGTGCCGACCGGCTTGCCGATGACCGGCGCTGGCGGCGTCGAGAGGATCGGCACCGGCCGAGGCGTCGGCGTCGTAGTCGGCAGCGGTGGCGGGTTCAGCGGCGGCGGCGCGACGGCTGGCGCTGCCAGGGGCGGTTCCTTGGTCGTTGGCCCCGTTTGCCCTTCCGGCTTCAGCTGGCCCGGTTCGCCGCCCCAGAAGCCGGCGAAGTGGTAACTCATCAACGAGCTGCGGGCCTGCATGCGCACCCGCAACGAAGGGTCTTTGTCGCGAGCGTATTCCAGCGCCTGTCCCACCTGTTGCGAGACCGGCCGCAACTTGGCCAGCGACTGCGCCGCCTCCGACCGTACCGACGCCTTCTTGTCGGTCATCAGCACTTCGATGAGCGTCGGCACCATCAGCGGAAACTGCGCCGCGTCGTACTGGCGTAGCTCTTCCGCCGCTTCAAAGCGCTTGTTCTCGTCGCCGTCGTTCTTGACGATCCCCAGCAGCTCGGGAACCCGCTTCTCGGGCACCACTTTCGGCTTCTTGCCGAAGATGATGCCCGCGCCGGCCGGCGACGCCAGTGCCGCTATCAACAGGGGAACGAGCAGTATTCGATATCGCATGGTCTGTCTCCCGATGTTCAGGATTCGGGGCGACGTCGTGTCGTCTTGCTCCGAGGGCTTTCCCTCTTTCCAATCGACCCGCCGGCCGGTGAAAGATAGGCGAATGCGGGCAGGACAGGGTACGCTGGTTGAGCGGGTAGGGCGTAAAAACGGCACAGTTTGCCGATGGCGTCAACCTGGGGTAGTTGGTGAAAGTTAAAGGGCCGTGGTCATGCACGTCGTCGCGGTGACTCTGTTGCTCGGCGCGGCGTGGCCGTTGTTGATCGCCTGGCGTGCGACGGCAACGACGACACTGCGTCACGCGCTTAAATGGGCTGTCACAGCCTGGATGGCATGGCTGCTTGCTCTGATGACCGGATCGGACCTGGCGACGTATCTGGCGCTGAGTCTGTCCGGCTGCGCCGGCGTCGCGGTACTTGGAGCACGGCGGCCGGGAGTGGAGGCATGGAACTTCGTCGTCGGCGGCCTGCTGGCGGTGTTTCTGTTGCCGGTGGCGCAGGGTTGGGGAACGCCGCGTGTGGAGGCCGCACAGCAAATCTTCCTGGGCGTGACACTCGTGATTCCTGTCTGCAATTATCTGCCGACGCGGTTGGGTCTGGCCCTGTCTCTGTGCGGGCTGGGCTGTGCGGCCGAACTGGCGCGCTTGAGCGGCGTGCGCTTCACGGAGTGGCTGGGACCATTACTACTCGCGCTAGGGCCGTGGGTGGGTCTGATCGTGAGGAGGGGAAAAGCACGCTCGTCGCTTGACCGACGCTGGCTCGATTATCGCGATGCGTTTGGCTTCGTGTGGGGACAGCGCGCACGCGAGCAGTTCAATCGCGCCGCGGAGAACGCCGGCTGGCCGGTGCGGTTATCTTG
>JBBQPD010000437.1:0-5707 GCA_038331535.1 Gemmatales bacterium
TTTCACCGCCCGACCCGGCGGGCAGGTGATCACGATGGCCGATCTAGGTGATCACGACCCCGATCCAGGTGATCACGATGGACCGATCTGGGTGATCACGATGCTCCGATCTAGGTGATCACGATGGCCCGGCGCACGCACTTGAAGAGTTCAATCGTCTTCTCACCGTCCATAGCAACCATCTGCACGAGGACCTCGCCGCTCTTCGACCGGAACTTCTTGCAGGCCACCGTGCCATCGCGCGAAGGCCCCAGGGCCACGGCAAGGAAAGCGCACCGGTCTCGTTCGAGCGTCTTCAAGAGCGCGGGGCCAAGCGCTCTCGGGCCAGGCCCGGGAAGAACCTCCGCCCGAGGCGGCGACGACGTTGTGATGAACACGATTGCGCACGCTACGACGCTTAGGCCATTGAGAGTGCGCATCGTTTGTCTGTCCAACGATACCGCCGTTCAGCGGCGGGCGCGAAGCGCCCGTCCGTCTTCAACGGCTTTATGGGTGGACTGTTCCATTTTGGACAGCTCGAGGCAACTCGGGATGATCGAAGCGGGACATGCACGCGCGGGCTACGAATCTGCAACGCGGAGCGCGAGACGCTCACTAACTCGGCTTCGAGCCCGCGGGCGTGCCTTTGCCCGTAACGAACACTCAGGGAAAGCCGCCTCACCGGCTCTCCATATTGCCTTCGCTGGGCGCGGCTCTGCATGTCCCGACCCGATCCTAAAACGAGTTCGCCGCCTTCATCGGCATCGACTGGGCCGACCGCAAGCACGACGTTTGCCTCCAGGTCGCCGGCTCCGACGACCTCGAGCTCTCCGTCATCGAGCATCGACCCACCATCATCGACGCCTGGGCACAGCGCCTGCGCGAGCGCTTCGGCGGCCGTCCCGTCGCCGTCTGCCTCGAGCTGTCGCACGGGCCCCATTGTCTCCGCCCTCCTCGAGCACGACGTCTTCGTCATCTTTCCCGTCAACCCCAGCACCCTCGCCAAGTACCGGCGCGCCTTCACGCCCAGTCGAGCGAAAGACGATCCCACTGACGCCGCCATCGCCCTCGAGCTTTTGCGGCGACATCCCGAGAAGCTCCCTCGCCTCCGCCGCGAGAGCCCGAACATGCGCGCCCGGCCCGGGCGTTCTACGAGAGCCACAAGGCCAAGGGCGCCTCCCACAACGCCACCATCCGCGCGCTCGCGTTCAAGTGGATCCGCATCCTCTTTCGTTGCTGGCAGGACCGGACTCCTTACGACGAATCGCGCTACCTCTCGGCGCTCCAGAAGCGCCAATCGCCGCTCCTCAAATTCTCCGCCCTGGCCACTTCATAATTCGCTTGCGGTCCGCCTCAGGGCGCGGGTTAGTTTAGACGGCCCCCGGTGCCGTTCAGAGAATGTGCGTCAGGGACATCGCGAAGAAGGCGAGCGCTGCTGCGGACACGCAGGCCGCGAGATGGACATACTGTCTCGCGTAGCGACGAGGTTCACGGGGACCGACGGCCCACCACGTCGGCCGGAACGCTGCATACCCCGCAAGGAATGGAGCTGGCGCAGCGAGTAGAGCCAGCGGATAGAGCAGCATGAACAACGGCAGAATACCGGCTGCAATCAGCACCGCCTCCGCTGCGTAAAGGACTCTCGCTTTCAGAACTCGGCGCATCGCTTGTCCGTCCAACGATACTGCCGTTCAGCGGCGGGCGCGAGAGGGAGCGCCGCGACCGACGCGCCAGTCCGTCTGCAACGGGTTGGGCGGCATCGCTGTCGACGCAAGGATGCCACCCTGGATCTGTTACTGGGAGATCGACGCGCGATGTGGCGTCGCACTGCAGTGATCGTTCAGGGTTGCGTGGAACTCGACGGGCAGAGGGTGATCTTTTGAGACCAGGGCGAAATTCGAAAACTGAGTGGCTCTTCCGCAATCGAAGGAGATGTCAACGTCACGCGTAGATACCCACCTGGTGACCAGCCCGGAGAAGTCGAATCCATGAAGGAAGCACTGCGCCTTGTCGGTCGGGAACTGGCTAGATACATCTCCGACACAAACGTCTACGGAGCGAATTCCAGAGTGATTAAACTCCTGCGATCGTACAACGACCTTGTAGGCTCCCTCTGCGACCTCGGTCAGGACTTCTTCGGTAGGTTTGGAGCAAGACAGCGTCACGAACAAGAAAGGAAATAGAAGAAGCGGCTTCATGCGGATGCCTCAGGTACCCAGGGAATCGCTGTCATCTGCTTACTTGTCCGAGCAACGATACTGCCGTTCAGCGGCGGGGCGAAGCCCCGTCCGCTGCAACGGCGGTTGGACGGCGACCGGGGATGTCCAGCGCCCTCAGACGTCTGGATCAGCGCACCGCGCCCAAGAGGCGCCCACATGATCCGAGTACCTCCCAGGCGAAAGAGTTGCTGTAGGCCTCATGACGCGCAGGTATAGCCGCCGCACGTCCATGACCGACTATCGAGGTCGTAGGCGCAGACCCCGCCGTTGGTGCAATCAGTGTCGTCTCCGCAGGTGTCTTTCGATGTGTGGCAGAAGTAGCCATGGCCGCAGTTGAGTTGGCAGATGAAGGCGTGCCCATTGCAGCGATCGCCCAGCGTACCGCGCGAGCAATAGCCCCTCGGGCCGCAGTCCGCGTCGATCCTGCAATTGCTGCCACCCAGGCAGGCGTTGGGCGCAGAATCCGAGGCCGAAGATCGACACGAGCAAGGCACGTTGCCGGGGCAATCAGAGTCGGTGGCGCATTCGTCGTACGAGCACGCCGTGTTGCATGCGGCGATGGACTGCAGACAGCGACCATTCAATCCGCCGGTGCAGTCTCCGTCACTCGTGCATTTGGCGAGGACGGCGCCCGCACACGAGCCGCGCGGCACGCCGATGCCCCGGCCGGTCGGGCACGGCGACGTAGGCGCCGCCTGACGGTGATCCGCGGGAGCGTGCGCTGGCTGGCCGCCAGCACCGCTCGTCTCGACCTTTGAGTCGCTGGCGTCAACCGCAGCGCCGCCGCCGGTGGCGCCATCCTGCCCATGCGATGGCGTAGCGCCTCTGCATCCGTAAGCAAATAGCAGCAGTGTGCAAATGCCTCTCACGACTTCCAACCTCGCTTCCGGTTCTGCAAGGTCTGGTCCACGTCCTTTTGCGCCCACAACCATGACTCTCACGCGACCGGATCGTGACACGGGTGTCGTACGTACTCGTCCGCCCAACGGTCTGGCGTTAACCCGCGGGCCGCAGGCCCGTCGGGTTCAACGCCTTGTTAGGCAGAGCGGCGGCAATTGCACCGCCAGGTGGCGTCCCACCATTCTTGGCGATGGACAACGGTTGCGCTTCAAGCTGGGCGATCGGTCTGAGAAGTGCCTTAGCCTCGTCACGAAGTGCCGCCACCTTCAATCTCACCGACTCGCCGAATCCACCTTCCCAGAATTGGCGATCTCTAGGGCCTCCCTGCGCGGCCATGTCGAAGTGCATGTCCTGATCGATCTGAATCTCTCCACGCAGCTTCCAGATGCGTTCCATCAGATCGCCAGCCTCGGCGGGCAGATAAGTCTCTGCGAGCACCCAGCTCTTCGAAAACTCAACGTGTGACTCGTGAGCGGCCTGCCACCTTGAGTTTATTTCTTTCAAGAAGCCTTCGTTCCCGGGCTCCTGAGATCGACCGAAGCGGGCAGGCACCGTCACTGCGCGCAGGAAGTCGAGAAACTGAAGGCACGAGATTAGGATCGTTGCCGCAATCTCCGCACGCTTCTCCTCCGCAGAGCCACGAAGGCGCACGACCAGTGAGAGATCCGCCTTGATTGCCTCGAGCTGTTGAGCTTGCTCGCGCTTGAACTTCTCCATCTGCAGCGCGAACCAACTCTTAACCAGGGCTCCGAACACTGCCGCGACACCGCCTGCACCGATCAATGAAGCGACGACTTCACCTAGCAAGGACCCCATCCGCTACCTCCTGTCTGCCTAACGATCGCGTGTTCAGCGGCGGCGCGCAAGCGCCGTCCGCCGCAACACGTTGTTAGCCAGTGCTCACGGCACCACGTGGCCTCTACTGACTTTGAAGATGGCCTCGCTCCGTGAATACCCGCCCTTCCGGACGGCACCCGCGAAGTCCCCGGCGCCGCGAGGCTGGGCCACGCGGACGACCCGCTTGGTGTGGTCAAAGAATGCCAGGACGCAGATATCGTCACGCATCTCCAACCCGTCGTGATCAGCGTCGGACCACGCGCCGGGAAGCACCTTCTGGGCGCTCTTCAAGGAGGTGTACGGGGCGAATACGAACATTCGGTCCCAAGGCATGTCGACGAGCCGACCCAAGTCGACCTTCGTGCCGTCGCCCTTGCTGACCTCCCTGGCAATCACGTCCGAAAACTTCTCTTGATTCCCAGAAGTAGGGCTTGGCGCGGAAAGCACCAAGGCGAACGCCAAGTGGTACATGACCATTCTTCGAGAAATCATCTGGCTAACGATCGTGGCGTTCAGCGGCGACGGCGACCGCGATGATCGCACAAGGTGCCCGGTCGTGGAATGCCGTTCCCCGCGACGGTCGTGCCGGCGGCGTCGCCGTCGGCAGCTGCAACGGCCGGTTCGGCAGCCCAGTTCGCATCAGCCCCGTCGAGGAGGCACTCGCACCATCCGAGCGATGCGTGAACCGACCAGCGGTTGTACAACGGCAAGTCCGAAGATCGTGGGGAAGACGCCAAGCCAACCGATTCGCCCAAAGAGACCCTGTAACAGGGCCAGCCCCACGAGTGCTGCCGCACCACCCGCAAGAAGAGCCAGGATCGCACGTCCAGCCGCCAATGATGCGGTCTGGCCGCAATTTCCACACGGCACACCCGGCCGTCCACTCGTCGTGAGCACCAGGTCCCACCAGTAGAGCGGAAGGACGCTACCGCAAGACGGACACGGACTCTCTGCGAGGCGCATCTTCTACCTTCCAATGCCTGTCTGCCCAACGATCCGCGTTCAGCGGCGGCGCGCAAGCGCCGTCCGCTGCAACGCGCGGTTGGACGGCAGTGTCAATCAACCGCTCCGAAAGGGCAACCTGCGTCGGCCGCGCCCGTCGCTGTTAGCCGAAAGGGTTCCGGCACACTGTACATCCAGGGGCTCTCCGCGGTTTTCGCCCACGGGTCGGCGACCGACGAGGCGTAACCTTCCTTTGTCACGCAGAGCCTTCGATTGAACGCGGGCGGGAGGTCAGGAATCGGAATCACAGCGAACCATTCCTTTTTCTCGGGCACCTGGAACTGGCCCTTCAAGTCAGTGACCGTGCGGAAGACATCCTTCCGTTCGAGGCGTTCACCGAGCGGCGTGCGAACCCGCCAACTCTCCACCACAACCACTGCACCTGAGAGGGGCGCACCAGTGCGGGCATCCAGTACGGTACCAGCCTCGCCCCTACGAACCGGCAATCTGGACGGGATGCACCCGAATACAGCAGCGGCGCAGATGCCGAGGATTACCACCCCACTTCGCAATTTCTCAAGGGCTGATTCGGCCAACCGCATGTCCGTCCAACGATCTGCCGTTCAGCGGCGGCGCCGAACGGACACGGAACCGTACCACGGCCGCGCGAAGCGGCACGGCCTCCTGCGAGCGGACCGCGCAGGCGCCGTCCGCTGCAACGGCTTGTTAGCCGTCGGACCTCGCGCTACCCTGACGCTATGCGGACCTTCACAGCGGTCATCGAGCGGGACCCCGACACGGGGCTGTTCGTCGGCTACGTTCCAGGGTGG
>JBBQPD010000438.1:0-5706 GCA_038331535.1 Gemmatales bacterium
GTCGATCTGTGCCGTCGCGTCCGGCGCGAAGGGATCGACGTACAGTACGTCGCCGTACAGCGGGTCGATGCGCTCCTTGTAGACGGCGCTCCAGGTGCCGGTGAGCGCGAACAGAGTTTTACCGCCGAATCCCGACTTGAGCGCGAGGACGTGCCGTTTCGGATATTGAGCGACTAAGGCGAGCTTCAAGGCGTTTTCGACAGCCGTCGCGCCACTGACAGCCGGCAGCACGCACTCCAGACCGGTCAATCCGCGCAGCCGTGCCGCGAGTTCGGTCCGGCAATCCTCAGCGCCTCCGAGGCTTTGAATCTCTTCGACATAGGCTTCGGGATTATGCCCGCGAATGCTGCACGCGACGCCGCCGACGCAGTCGAAGACCTTGCGGCCATTGGCGAACACGAACTCTCCGGCGGCGCGGACGTCGGCCGTCTCGAAGCCGGTCGTGCGGATCGCCTTGCCGAGAGATGGACTATACGAGCGCCGGAACACGTTCGCGCGCACGCCCAGGTCAGCGCGGATGCGCTCCAGATCCCCAGCGACTTCGCGCTGATACTCGGCGTCACCCCACGCCAGGCAACGGAGAAAGTGCAGGCTCGAAATGGTGTTGGGCTGGTAGGTCGTCGAGTGAAACGTGGTCTTTCCCGGACGGTTCCAGTGGTCGTAAAGCGTCCGCCGTGCGGTGAACGCCGCGAATGGGACCGCGCGCTCGACGAACGACTCATCGAACACGACGATCGCGGGCGTCATCTCGCGCACAACGCCGGAGGCATCTTGCCGCAGCGCCGCGAGACTGGCGCGCTCGACGCAGGTGATGACCTGCGGCGCGTCGCGCCGGGCCAGCTCGCGCAGCGACTCGGCGAATCCGTCCAGCCTCTCGCCAGCGGGTGGCACCAGCACGACGAAACCGAACCTCTCCGCCGAGGCCAGGACCGTGCGCAGCGCTTCCGGCTGACGGACGACGACCAGACCCGGAAGGAACTCGACCCACGCACCTCCTGCGGCCTGCGCCCCGGCAAACGCTCCAAGCCGCCCCGCGCTGTCGATTACCAACCCCGTCGCGGGGCGACCATCCACGCTCGCGGCGTACCGCGCCAGCTTGATCGCCCCGCCGAGCGCCTCGTCGAAGCCGTTGGCGAGGAAGGACTGATACTCCTCCTCTTCCGGCGCCGGCCATGTGCTCTGAACGTAGCGCCCCAGGCAGAAGCACGTCTGCGCGACAAACGGGTTGAGATAGAGGCGGAACAGGTTCGGCAGTTGCTCGCGCAACATCTGGTCGAACGTCTCAAGGAGCGGCGGACTCTCGGTCATGGCGGACTCACATACTGTGCTTGCCGGGATTCGTCCGGACGACGGCGAAGGTTCGTTTCAGGTAGGCCTCGAACGCCGGCCGGTGCCGGCGGAACATGAACAGGTCGGCCGAGACGCAATCGTGCCGGCAGAAGGGGGAGTGCGGCATGCCGTCGCGCCGGATGTAGCGGAGCTGAATCTTGCGGAGCGGCAGCGTGGCGTGCGTCTCCCAGAACGTCGCGAATTCTTCCGCCGTGAAGAACAGCTCGACGTGAAAGGCCAGGTGCCGCGTCAGGGCGTGCATCAGAAACGAGGTGACGGGGTTCTCCTCCAGCCGGTCCCACAGGCGACCGAGAGAATCGCGCGGCACTTCGATCGCGGAGGTCGGCGATTCTCTGCGGTCCTGGTAATACTTGTAAACCTGGACGGCGGCGCTGGACGCCTTCGACTTGCGCACCTCGACGTTCGCCGCCTCCTCATCGCGCAGGGCGTTCAACAACTCGGCGCTGGAGGGGTCGGACCACTCTTCCCGCCGCACGAAATAAAGCGACTTATCCTTGACGCGCAGGTAGAGCCGTAACACGAGCGCGTTGGAAGAGGGATTGTAAACGTGCTCGCGAAAAGCCGGCTCGTCGCGCGTCGCGGCGACCAGGCGGTCGAGTAGGGGGTCGTACAGGATCACGCGCGAAATCGTGTCAGCGACGCAGGAATAGTCAGCAGCGGAACCGTGGATCGGGACGAAAAAGGCGGTCCCCAGGCAGACGTAGGAATAGTTCGGGATGACGTAAAGATCCTGGCCGTCGCCCGTCAGAAAGTCGCGCGCCTTACGAATCGTGGCGCCGCAGTCGGCCGCGATCTCGTCCGGTTCGCTCCGCACGATCCGGTCGCACAGCACCGTCGAAATGACCGTCTTACCAGGGTAGCGGTGCCCGAAATGCGTGACGCCGTTGTTGTAACCCACGACCCTGACGTGGCGGTGATTGTACTTGTTGTAAAGGACGAGCAGTTCGTGCAGTGAGCGCGGCCGCAACGTGTCGAAGTTCCAGCAGCGCAGCGCCGGCCGGAACCGGGCGAGGAGAGCGAACACCAGGCCGGCGAGATGGCCGATCAAAAGCAGGGAGAGAAGCGCGCTGACAAACAAAAGGCAGCCGCTTAGAAAGCCCGGCGCGCGACGCTCCGCCAGCAACTCCCGCCACGGTCGATTCGGGCCAAGCAGCGTAAAAGTACGAGGACGGCGCGGCGTGGTATCCGAGCGTTCTGTCTCGATTGCCGCGAACAGATCATCGCCTTCAACGCAACAACTGCGCAAGCGTCGCGGCACGAGCGGGAAACAGAAGCCGATTCGCCGCAGCCATCGGCCGGCGCGCGCGCCGTGGCTCAACACGAACCCTGGCCAGAACACGGCGATGCGGGCCGAGAGTTCTCGCGTTTTTTCCAGCACCTGGCCTTCCGCTTCGGCGGCGTCGCGGTCGCCGAGGTGAACGCGGAACGTACTCACGACGCCCACGAACTCCGCCCGCCTTTCGACGGCCAGAATCAGCAACTCGTCCAATCCGCGCTGCTCCCTCCCGGTCAATTGAGAGCGGAGGAACAGTACGACTGCGGCGAGATTCTCTCGGCCGAGTTCATTGCGGATCGCGGTCATTTCCTTGGGTGTGGACAAATCGACGATGCGGACAACGCTTCTCTTTTCTTCAGGCTTCCCGTCGTGAAGGTCTGCCCGCGCGGTCCGGGAGACGTAGGCGCCATAATCCGTCGCGACCTCGTCTCCGAACCCGGCGACAAGGACGACGTCTTCCTGCGGTACTTCTGCCTCGGGAGTCGCGGAGTGCGGCGTCCGTTCCTTAACCGGGAGAGCCAAAGACAGGCTGGCCATAATGGACCTTCTCGTTGGAGGCGACCAGGGGCGTCACGTTCGCAGCCCGCGGGGCGAGCAGAACCACGGTCGAACCGAGTTCAAACGTCGCGACCCATTCTCCCCGCTGAACAGCGGCGGGATGCGACCACGTCTTGCGCGCGGCGATTTTTGACCGGGGCCGAAACGTCGGCGCGAGCGGCAGCGTGATATTTCCCACGCCCCAGCCGGCGACCATGACGACCAGACACGGGCCGAGGGCGGTCGAGAAACGCAGGATCATCCGTTCGTTGAGGGTGTAAACGGGAAACTCCGCGCGCTGGAACGGCGGATGAACCAGTAGACGATAACCCGGCACGTGGATGACTTCTTCCAGATGCCCGTCTTGCGGGCTAAAAACGCGGTGGCAGTCGATCGGCGACAGGAACACAATCGCGAACTGGCCGTCCTCGAACGGCCTGGTGTCGGTGTGCGGCAGCAACGAACCGAGGGTATATTCGATCCCTTTTAGCGTCAGAATGCGGTCCCGGTCGATGCGGCCGATTTCCTGCACCGTCCCATCGCATGGGCTGAGAAACTCCGCCGTGCCGGCCGGAATGGGCCGATATTCCGGCTTGATGCCGCGCGTGAACAGGGCGTTGAGCGACGGGTAGTCCGACAGCGGTCGCTCGGCTTCGTTCTCATCCAGGCCGGGCGGATACTTCTTGCCGAACACACTGCGATACAGGGCGAGGCGCAGGCGCTTCGTCGGAATCCGCAGTCGGGACAGTTTGACGCCGAGGACCGCGAGATAGAGTTTCCACAAGCCGCCGTGGATGCGCTTGGCCTGGCGGAATTGTTCGAGCCGAATTCGGAAGGAGCGTGAGGCCATCAGGAGGGTTCCTTTGTCGCTCAGTGACTGTCCCAGAAGGTGTTGTTTTCTACGAGCCGCGACCGTTAGGGAGCGGTTTTCGCAGCGTCTCGCCAACGCTCCCTAACGGTCGCGGCTCGTAGAACCCACTTCTGGGACAGACTCTCAGACTTCGCCGGACACGATGCGCGCGACGCGCAAAGCGTTGGCCATGATCGTCAGCGCCGGGCCCACGCCGAGCGACGTGGGTAGGAAACTGCCGTCGACCACGAACAATTCGGGGTGACCAAACAGGCGGCACTCCGGGTCAAGGACGGCGTGCGCCGGGTCGGTGCCGAAGCGCAGGGTTCCACACTGGTGAGCGACATGCTCGTCCGACGGCGACTGCTTGGACAGGCAGAGCCAGGCGCCGGCCGTCTTGAGGATTCGCGCCATCAACCCGCCCAGCTGCTGGCCCCGTTCGAGGTCGTAGGCGCCGAATCGGTAGCGGAGGCGCGCCCGCCCGTCCGGACCCAGGGTCACGCGATTGTCCGGGTTTGGCAGGTCTTCCACGATGCCGACCAGCGGCAACATCCGTTTGCGCAGGAATTGCAATAGCCAGCGCGGCACGAAGCGCGGGGCGGTCTTTGCCGTCAACAGCGGGCCGGGGACCGGCAGCGATTGAATCAGTCCCATCTTGTGGGCGAACGCCTTCGACCCCAGGTAATAATCCGCGAAGCCGACCTGCTTGGCGAAGCTGGTGTCGGCGCCGGTATGCTTCGGAAAGATGCCGATGACGATCGGCGACAGGTGCGCCATGTAGTTGCGCCCGACTTGCGGACCATCGAGGCCGGACCGGAGCAGCAATTGCGGGCTGCCGAGAGCGCCGGCGGCCAGCGCATAGCGTTGCGCCCGCAGGACGCTTTGCTTCCCGGTGGCCCGGTCGAGCAGGCGAACGCCGCCGATATTGCCGCCCGCTTCCAGGGAAAAGCTCTCTACTTCGACGTTGGTGCGCACACGAAGCGGCAGTCCATCGACTATGGCTTGATCGACCAGCTGCGCGGCAGACCGGCGCGCCCCCGTCGGACAGACGTAGCCGGCGCAGGTGCCGCAACGTAGACAGCGCGGAGTATCAATCCCCAGGGGCAGGCGAAACGGCCGCAGACCGTCGGCCCAGTTAGCGGCGATTAGCCGCTCGTTGATCGGGTGGAGCGGGAGGGGCTGGCCGGGAAAACCGGCGCGCGGTTTCTGAAGCGGGCCGAAGTCCTCGTCGCCATCCCCGGAAACGCCGAACAGCCGCTCGGCTTCCGTGTAGTACGGCTCCAGCGTCTCGTAGGAGATCGGCCAATCCCAGATCGCGCGCGGGATGCGGTCGCCGTAATGGCGGCCGGGATGAAAGTCGTCCAGGCTGGGCCTCAGCAAAGCCGCCCCGTACAGCGACGTGCCGCCGCCGAGGATGCCGCCGACGTACAGCCGTTTGTCGGCACCGTTCAGCTCAACGGTCCGGTCGTCATACGGTTTCTTGTCGATCAGCGTCGCGCGTTCGTCGCCGGAGTTCTCCCCCGGCGCGTACCGGACGCCGCGTTCGAGAATCAGCACACTTTTTCCGGCGCGGGCGCAGGCGTGCGCGAACGTCGCCCCGCCGGCGCCGCTGCCCACGACAATCACATCCGCATCAAACGGCATGAGGTCTCCGTTGGCCGCTTGCGGCTTCGCTGAGGTTTTCAGCGAAGCC
>JBBQPD010000439.1:0-5701 GCA_038331535.1 Gemmatales bacterium
CGCAAGCCGGTGGTTGTCCATCATATCCGGGCACTCGCGGACATCGACCGACCAGGACGACCGCCGAAAACGGACTGGGAAAAACTCATGTCGGCACGGAAAAGAAAGACGCTCGTGGTCTGCACGGATTGCCATTACCTAGTTGGATGTCGCTCGTTGATCGCAATCGTCCGTATAATATCGACCGGCCCCAACGATATTCCACCTTGCGAGCTTGCGATGACTCCACGCTTCACCTGCTTATTCAGTGCCAGCGTCTTCCTCGTTGTCGGCGCTGCCCGCGCCGGCGACTGGACCGAGTTTCGCGGTCCGACCGGCCAGGGCATCGTTCGCGACGGCAAAGTACCGCTGGAATGGGCGCCGGGGCGCAACGTCACCTGGAAGCAGGACGTTGCCGGCACAGCTTGGTCGTCGCCTGTCGTGGTCGCCGGCCGCGTCTATCTCACGACCGCTGTCCCGGCAGCGGTAAAGGGCGCGGGAAACTCCCTCCGCACGCTCTGTCTCGACGCGAAAACCGGCAAGGAAGTCTGGAACATCGAGATCTTTACCCCGGCCGCATCGCATGCCCACCCCAAGAATAGTCAGGCCAGTCCGACACCAATCTTCGCCGACGGCAGGCTCTACGTTCACTTCGGCCACATGGGCACCGCCTGTCTGGACGCCGACGGCAAGATCGTGTGGAAGCAAAACGACGTGAAATACAGTCCGGTCCACGGCAACGGCGGCTCGCCGGTACTGGTCGGCGACAGCCTGATCTTCTCGTGTGACGGCGGCGATAAGCCGTTCGTCATCGCGCTCGACCGCAACACGGGCAAGGTGCTCTGGAAGACGCCGCGCACGGTGGAGGCGCCGAAGACGTTTTCCTTCAGCACGCCGCTGGTCATCGAAGTGCAGGGCAAGAAGCAGGTCGTGCTGCCGGGGTCCAACGCCGTGTGCGCGTACGATGCGGTCGATGGCAAAGAGATCTGGCGCGTCCGCTACAAGGGCTACTCGGTGATCCCGCGGCCGGTGTTCGGCCACGGCCTCGTGTACCTCTCCTCCGGCTTTGACTCACCCACGCTGCTGGCGATCCGTACCGACGGCAGCGGCGACGTGACCGACACGCACATCGCCTGGACGGTGAAGAAGGCGGCGCCGCTGACGCCGTCGCCGCTGCTCGACGGCGACGAGTTGTACACAGTTGCGGACAATGGCTGGGCGACCTGCTTCGACGCGAAGACGGGCAAGGTCCACTGGTCAGAAAATCTGAAGGACACGTTTTCTTCGTCGCCGGTGCTGGCCTCGGGACGCATCTACTGCTTGAGCGAGAAGGGGAAAACCTACGTTCTTCAAGCCGGCAAGTCCTTCAAGGAGCTGGCCTGCAACGACCTGAGCGAGCGCGATGTGCGTTTCTTCGCCTCGCTCGCTGTCGCCGACGGGGCACTGTTTCTGCGGACCGAGACCAGCCTGTACCGGATTGAGGAGAAGTGATCGCGACTTCCTGTTTACGTTTCGCGCGGACCGCGCGAAACGTAAACAGGAATGCTCACCAACGCAGCGCCGCCGCCAGCAGCAGCATCTTGACGAACGGTTCGTCCGCGACCTCGTCGGCGAATGTGAGCAGTGCGTCTTCGCCCTGCCAGGCCAGGCGCGCCAGCGTCGCGCCATCTGGACTGACATAGCGACTCGTTCCCACTTCCGTCTCGTCTTCACGCATGGCAACACGGTGGCCGTTTCGATCCAGCAGCAACGGGCCGCCGTGCCAGCCAACCAGATGCTCGTCGGCGTCGCGCACCTCGTACCAGGCCACGAAGGACCAGCAGCGGCGGACCGTACAGAGGAGCGAATCGTCCTCCAGCTCCTGAACTTCGACGACCCGCCGGGCGAAGCGCGACCGCCAACCGATGCGAGGGCGACGCCGGATGCAGCCGACGGGAGTCCCACCTTCCGGGTCCAGAATGACGCGCCGACCCGCAGCGACACGGAGGGTGAGCAACAGGACTTTCCGCTCCAGCAGTCCGTCCGCGGCCCCCATGACGCCTCCACTCCGATTCGACCGTCGAGGCGTCATTGTATCTTCGCGAGGAGCCGCGCACGCAGTAAGCGGTGTGTAAGAGCCGCGCACGCAGTAAGCGGTGCTCCTTCAAAATGCGCAGGTGCCGAATGCGCGCTTTACGCCGACAATTTGGGTCGTGCCGAGGTTGCCTCCGCGCTGGCCGTGAGCTACAGTTTGCCACGGAACAAAACGGAGACCCATTCAGCAGGCAGCACATGCAACCAATCCTGGGAAACGTCGCCGCGCTGGCGGTGGCGCTCATCTTCTACACCTGGAGAATGTTCCTTAGCGGGCGCGAACGCAAACAGCGCGTGCTGTGCGAGCGCGTGGCCTACATGCTCTGGGTCATGGCCGAGCAGGCTGACGGGCTGTGACGCGGTTCCCAGGGCTGTGCGATTGCATCCTTTCGTCCCGTCGGGAATCTCGGTGTCCCGGCGGTTGCATCTCTCCGATTAGGGAGAGCGGCATCCTCCACCGAGGCAGAGGCTCTGTCCGTCCTTGTGGCGGCGGGGTCTCTGTTTTTTTCCTCTCCCATTTTTCCCGCTTGCGCCAATCCGCACGCCTCGAAGGTCGTCCACTACGATCTTGCGAAAAGCAGCAACTAGACGATTGACCGCCCCCGCTCCGGGCGGATACAGTATGGGCATCCCGATTGTCCCTCCCACCGCCCCACCAGAAGGAGCCTGCCTCATGCGTTTCTTCGACCGGCGAGAGTTCCTCAAGAACAGCTCCGCCATCGCCTCGCTGCTCGCCGCCGGCCCGATTGCCTCGGCCGTCGCGGAAGAGAAGAAAGCCGACAAGAAGGTCGCCGCCAATGAAAAGCTGCGCGTCGCCGTCGTCGGCGTCAACGGCCGCGGCATGAGCCACGTCGGCGGCTTCAACAACGTCAACGGCTGCGAAATCGTCACCATCTGCGACTGCGACGAAGCCGTCATCGGCAACGCGATGAAGGCGGTCGAGGGCAAGCGCGGCCAGGCGCCGAAGTTCGAGCAAGACATTCGCCGGGTCGTCGAAGACAAGAACATCGACATCATCTCGATCGCCACGCCGAACCACTGGCATGCCCTCGCCGCCATCTGGGCGCTGCAGAACGGCAAGGACGTCTACGTCGAAAAGCCGGTCAGCCACAACGTCAGCGAAGGCCGGCGCATCGTCGAGGCCGCTCGCAAGCACAACAAGATTTGCCAGGCCGGCACCCAGAGCCGCAGCGGCACCGGTCTGCGCGAGGCGATGGCTTTCCTGCACACCGGCAAGCTCGGCAAGATCAAGATCGCCCGCGGCCTCTGCTACAAGCGGCGCGGCAGCATCGGCAAGGTGGCCGGCGAGCAGCCGATTCCGAAGTCGATCGATTACGATCTGTGGTGCGGCCCGGCTCCGATGAATCCTCTGATGCGCAAGCGCCTGCACTACGACTGGCACTGGCAGTGGGACTACGGCAACGGCGACCTCGGCAACCAGGGCATTCACGAGATGGACAAGGCCCGCTGGGGTCTCAACAAGAGCGAGCTGGCCAAGTCGGTCGTGAGCGTCGGCGGCCGTTTCGGCTACGTCGATGACGGTCAGACGGCGAACACGCAGGTCGCCGTCTTCGACTTCGGCGACTGCGAATTGATCTTCGAGGTGCGCGGCCTGCCATCCGATACGCCGTACCCGCCGGCGTACAAGGGCAAGGCCAAGAAGGGCGAGAACTTCGTCGGCAACATTTACTACGGCACCGAGGGCTTCATGGTGGTGCCGGACTACTCGCAGGCCTACGCCTTCACGAACGCGGGCGAGCTGATCAAGGAGTTCAAGGGCGGCGAGAACCATTTCGCCAACTTCGTCGGCGCCGTCCGCAGCCGCAAGGTCGCGGAGCTGAACGGCGACATCGAGGAAGGCCACCTGTCGAGCGCGTTGTGCCACCTGGCCAACATCAGCTATCGCCTCGGCAGCGAGCAGCCCTACGACAAGGCGACCAGCGCCTTCGGCGACGACAAGGAAGCGGTCGCCACGATGGAGCGCATGCGCGATCATCTGAAAGACAACAATCTGAAGATCGACGGCGACGGGCTGAGCTATCGCGTCGGTCCGAAACTGGAGCTGGACCCGAAGGCGGAGACGTTCATCGGCAACGCCAAGGCCAACGCGATGCTGACGCGCGAGTATCGCAAGGGCTTCGAGGTGCCCGCGAAGATCTGACGGTTTCGCCGCTTGCGGCTTAGCGGGCGCTCCCCGCTAAGCCGCAAGCGGCAATTTCACACCGCTCGAATATTCCCTTCCCCGTCGAACACCAACGGCCGCGCCGCGCCGACTGGCGTGAACCGCGTCTGCGGTTTCGGATCGCTCAGGCACGCCTCCGACACTTCCAGTTCTTCCAGCTCCATCGTGTTCTTGATATGCATCACGCGCGCCTCGTGCGGCTCGCGGCTGCCGATGATCTTCAGGGCAGCGTCGAGCACTTCGCGGTCGCTGTCGAAATGCACCGGCAGAAACGCCCCTTCGGGATAGCCGGCCGTCAGACAGTTGATGACCGTCGCTTGGTAGTTCATGTGCCGCACCAGCCGCGTCGTCGTGAAGTCGGCCAGGCCGATTCCGGTGGCGTTGCCGTGCGTCTTCTCCGTCAGGCCACGAACGAAGATGAGCCGCATCGTCGGCTGTCCCTCGCCCGCCGGTTGAGCGCGAAAGGCGCGCTTGCGGCCGACGACATTCGTGTCCATGCCCGACCCGCTCACGTTTTTGCCGATCTCGTCCACGATGAGCACCTCAGCCTGAGCCAGCGGCAGCCGGGCCAGCAAGCGCTTCGCCAGCGTCAGCAATTCCTCCTCGCGCGCCTCGAAGCGCTCGGGATGCACGGCCTCGACGAGTGCCGTTTCGTCGAAGGCGTTTTCCACGACCGCCAGGCCGAAGGCGATCGGGGCCTTCGCCCGCAGCGTGCGCCCGACGGAGCGGACGACGAGGTCGTAGGGCTGTTCGAGCAGCAGGCGATGACAGGCCAGCGCGCCAGTGTGCTTGCCCAGGCCGATCATCATCATCTTGAGCAAGCCGCTCTCGATGGGACCGTGATAGCCGGTGTGCGGCTTGACTCGGCCGACGACGCCGATGTGATCGGCACCGGCGGCGTGTTTGTCCAGAAACACGGGGAAACCCTCGCCAGTGCTGCCGAGCGACACGACCTCCATCGACGCGCGAATCGGCACGCCGACGAACGCCTCGGTGATGCCATAGCTTTCGAGGAGGTACTTCTGTCCCTCGGCCGTGGCGCCGCCGTGACTGCCCATCGCGGGGACGAGGAAGGGTTTCGCCCCCATCTTCTTGAGGAAATCGGCGGCGGCGCGGAGGATGACCGGGATATTGGCGATGCCCCGGCTGCCTGCCGTGAGAGCGGCGGTCTGTCCCGGCCGGATACGCCGCCCGAGTTCGAGTCGCTCCAGGGACGCCATCACGGCGCCAGGAATGTCCTCGACGCGCGGCCGCTCGAACTGCTGGCGAATGCGGACAAACTGCGGATAAGCCACGGCACGACTCCATAAAATGGGGTTGATATTTATGGTACTCAGACCGGGACGGGTTGAAAAGCGCCCCGTCAACTGCTTCGCGTTTCGCGCGGATTCCCCGCATCGCAAGAAATCGGTGAATCTTTCAACAAATTAGTGCGTCTAACTCTACTCAGGGATCGCTGCGGTCACT
>JBBQPD010000440.1:0-5700 GCA_038331535.1 Gemmatales bacterium
TATGCTCGCTTACTTCGTGCGCGGCTCCTCGGTCTTTATGCTCGCTTACTTCGTGCGCGGCTCCTCGGTCTGTATGCTCGCTTACTTCGTGCGCGGCTCCTCGGAAGGGCCTGGTATTATAATTCCTCACAACAGAGTGGCGAGAAGTGCCTTGAAATTGACGCCGACACCATTTACCCAATAACGGCCTACGACGTTCCGAGGAGGCAACAATCATCAAGCGCATCCTCCGCGACCGGAGGATAACGCCTGAAGAAGCCGACAAGTACCAGGCGATTCGAGGGCAGGTTGCCGAGGAGCTACCCGCGTTGATTGCGCGCCACGCTGTCCGAAGCGGAAGGAACAACGGTGAAGGGGCAGTGACGCGCGATGGACCCGCTGGTCGCCGTCGCACGGCGGGCCGACGCTCCTTGGTAACCTGGCCCTGTCTGCTTGCACTGCAATAGTCACAAGGGATCGAATCTGACGGGAATCGACCCGCTTTCGAGAAAGTTGTCGCGCCTCTTCAACCCGCGCCGGCACAAGTGGCCGCGTCACTTCCGCTGGGACGGCCCCTACCTGCTTGGCAGAACCGCTGTCGGACGCACAACGATCCTCGTGCTGACGCTGAATGATCCCGAACTCGTCGTCACTTTCTCGACCGGGCACGGCATGGTACAATCCCATCATGAACCAGACCACCGCCACCACCTGGAAACACCTGGCGCCGAATCCGAAGTCTCTCTATCGGCAACTCTCCATCAAGGGCACGCGCCTCCGTGCGCGCATCGTTTATGGGATGTATATGAGCGCCGAAGAGCCGCTGACGCCCGAGGAGATTGCCGCCGAGTGTGGTGTGCCGCTCGAAGCCGTGAACGAAGCGATTGCGTATTGTCAGACCGATCCGCCGGAGATCCGGGAGGATTTCGAGCGGGAAGAGCGGCTGATGGAAGCGAGCGGGATGAACGATCCGGCCTATAAATACGGCAGCAAGTCCAAGCCCTTATCTCCCCAAGAGTTCGCCCGGATTTTCTCCCCATGAGGATTTACCTCGACGACAATTCGGCCTGGCCGCTCTTGGCGGGATTACTGGGCAAGGCCGGGCATGACGTGCAATTGCCGAGCGCCATCGGCATGAGCGGGCAACCGGATGCCGTTCACCTGGCGCATGCCATCGCGGAAGGCCGCGCCTGCTTGACGAGGGACTACGATGATTACCTGGCTTTGCAGCGCTTGATCGAGGTTGCGCAGGGACATCATGCGGGCATTCTGGTAGTGCGACAGGACAACGACCCGCGCAACGACCTGACGCCCAAGGGTATCGTCGCCGCCATTCGCAAACTGGAAGCCGCACAAGTGCCGATTGCGAACGAATACACCATCCTGAATCATTGGCGTTGAAAGTCTCGCAGACCAAGTTGCGAAGGCGCGGCACAGGCCCACTACCTATTTCCCACCCTCTCGATTTCCCCCGACCCGCGTGAGAGCCAGACGGTCCGTCGGCGTGGCGGACATGCGCGGCCATCGCCGCAGAATATTGAGTGGCATAGACTTACGTTGAGAAGCATGTCCGCCAAGCGTGGCGGACCTGCGCGCGTGGTGGCGGAGGTACTTGCGCTGGCCGTACTGCGAAACAGAGTTTCGCGGAGTGCGTTCCCAAACGGAGTTTGGGAACGAGGGGAACGAGGGGACGAGGGGAACGTGGTGCCGAAAGCGGAGCCACTCCACGGTCTCTCGTCTTTCCTGAAATCCTGGCAAGCGACCGCGTTCGCCGATACACTCCGCTCATACAACAGGGACAGACGTTTTCGTCCACCGCCACCCGATTCGGCTTGTGTTCGCCGCCTCGACCCGCCTGATGGAGATGACCTTTGCGACCCTTCCCCCTACTGCACTTCAGCCTGAGTCTCGCGTTCTCTCTCTGCGCCCTCGCCGGAATACGGGCCGAGGAGCAGAAGGTCTACACGCAGGAGCCGACGATCGCGCCGACGCAGTATCGCGCGGCGCCGGCCGAGACGCCCAAGGTGCCGCCGACACAGGCGCTGTTTCGTGAAGGACCGGTGCCGACGTGGATCTGGGGGGCTAATACGGAGCGCCGTTACTTCCTGCGGACCGAGTTCAACGGCGGGACGAACATGGCCGCGCGCCTCAAGGCTACCTGCGACAATCGATTGCGGCTGTCGATCAACGGCAAAGAAGTGGTGAGCAGCGACGAATGGCAGACGCCCGTCGAAGTGGACGTGATGAAATATCTCAAGCCGGAGAAGAACCTTCTGGTCGTCGAGGTCATCAACGACGGCGGGGCGGCCGGCTTCGTGATGAAGCTGGCCATCACTCCGCTTAAAGGCCCGACGCGCTACGTCGTCTCCGATGACGAATGGCAGGCCGCCGAGAAAGCGGACGCGGACAAGTGGGTTCCCGTTCGCAAGATCGCGAAATATGGCGCCCAGCCGTGGGGCAATGTCTTTGAGAGTGCGCCGGGAGGCGACTCCGCGCGAAACGTGAACGTCTTCAACACCTTACCAGGATTCCAGGTGGAGAAGCTGTTCACCGTACCGAAAGACAAGCTCGGCTCCTGGGTCAGCATCACCTTCGACGACAAGGGCCGGCTCATCGCCAGCGACCAGGAGGGCAAGGGGCTGTGCCGCATCACGCCGCCGAAAATCGGCACGAATGAGGTGACGAAGGTTGAACACCTTGACGTGAAGATCTCGTCCGCTCAGGGCATGCTCTACGCTTTCGGCAGCCTCTACCTGTCCGTGAACGGCGGGCCGGGCAGCGGCATCTATCGCTGCCGTTCGACGAAGGGCGACGACCAGTACGACGAGGTCGTCAAACTGGCGACGATTCGCGGCGGCGGCGAGCACGGACCGCACGCGCTTCGTCTGTCGCCGGACGGCAAGTCGATCTTCGTCATCTGCGGCAATCACACGCAGCCGCCGGTCAAGATCGACGCGAGCCGACTGCCGACCAACTGGGCGGAGGATCACCTGCTGCCGCGTCAGTGGGACGCCAACGGCCACGCGCGCGGCATCCTCGCGCCGGGCGGGTGGATTGCCAAGACCGATCCCGACGGCAAAACGTGGGAGATGTTCAGCAGCGGCTATCGCAATCCCTACGACATGGCGTTCAACGCCGAGGGCGAGCTGTTCACCTACGACGCCGACATGGAATGGGACATGGGGACGCCGTGGTATCGGCCGACGCGCGTTTGCCACGCGACCAGCGGCAGCGAGTTCGGTTGGCGCAGCGGCACCGGCAAGTGGCCTTCGTACTACGTCGATAGTCTGCCGCCCGTTTACGACGTCGGTCCCGGTTCGCCGGTCGGCATGGAGTTCGGCTACGGCACCAAGTTCCCCGCGAAGTATCAGCAGGCGCTGTTCTGCTGCGACTGGACGTTCGGCACGATGTACGCCATGCACCTGGTGCCGGACGGCAGCAGCTACAAGGCCGTCAAGGAAGAGTTCGTGTCGCGCACGCCGCTGCCGTTGACCGACGTGGCGGTGGGGCCGGACGGCGCGCTCTATTTCACTACCGGCGGCCGCGGAGCGCAGTCGGAGTTGTTCCGCGTCACCTACGTCGGCAAGGAGCCGACCGAGCGCGTGGAATACAAGGAGGCGAAGAACGCCGAGCTGCGCGATTTGCGCCGCAAGATCGAACAATATCACGCCCCCGCCGCCGATGCGGAGAAGGCGGTGGCGTTCATTTATCCGCATCTCGGCCACGCCGATCGCTTCATCCGCTACGCCGCGCGGGTCGCGCTGGAGCATCAGAAGGCCACGCTCTGGCAGGAGCGCGTTCTCGCCGAAAAAGACGCGGAGACGCTCATCACCGGCGCCGTGGCCTTCGCCCGGCAAGGCGATCTCACGTTTCAATCAAAATTGCTGACCGCTCTCGACCGCCTCGATTTCGCCGCGCTGCCGGAGGCGCAACAACTCGAATTACTGCGCGTCTACGGCCTCGTGTTTCTGCGCATGAGCGAACCGGACAAGGACACGGCCGCCCGTCTCGCGAAGAAGTTTGACGCCTATTTCCCCGCGAAAACCGATGCGCTCAACCGCGAGCTGTGCGCCTTGCTGATCTATCTCAAGTCGCCGACGGTGGTGAGCAAGACGATCGCGCTGATGAAGCAGCCGTCGCCGCCGCCGACGCAGGAGGCGATCGACGAGCTGCTGAACCGCAACCGCGGCTACGGCGGCACCATCGCCAAGATGATGGCCAACGCCCCGGACCTGCAAAAGTTCCACTACGCCTTCATTCTCCGCAACGCGCGCGAGGGTTGGTCGCTCGATCAAAAGAAGTTCTACTTCTCCTGGCTCACGGAGTTGCGGCAAAAGAGCGGCGGCGCCAGTTTCCAGGGGTTCATCACGAACACCGAGAAGGACGCCTTCGACAACTCGACCGACACGGAGCGGCTGACCATCGAGGCGGCGGGGCTGCGCAAGCCGTATCAGCGAAAGGAGCTGCCGAAGCCGGTTGGCCCCGGCAAGGACTGGAAGACGGCGGAGCTGGTGGAGTTCGCCGAGCAGCGGCTCAAGGGCCGCGACTTCAAGAACGGCCAGAAGATGTACGCCGCCGCCCGCTGCGTCGTCTGCCATCGCTTCGACGGCGACGGCGGCTCCACTGGCCCTGACCTGTCGCAGGTCGCCGGCCGCTTCAGTCTGAAAGACCTGTCCGAATCGATCGTCGAGCCGAGCAAGGTCATCTCGGACCAGTACAAGGCGGCGTCGGTCACGACCTCGGCCGGCAAGGCCTATGTCGGTCGTATCCTCAGCGAGACGAAGGACACGATCTTGATGCTCACCGATCCGGAGGATTCGACGAAGGTGATCGAGATCAAGAAGAGCGCGATCGATTCGTCGAAACCGTCGCCGGTGTCGATCATGCCGGAGGCGTTGCTCCGAGAATTGAACGAGGGCGAAGTACTCGACCTGCTGGCGTACCTGCTGTCGCGCGGCGACCCGAAACATCCGATGTTCAAGAAGTGAGCGCTCAGTCGCGAAACGTAAACAATGGAGCACTCCATGCTGTTCGCGTTCAACTGGTTCGGGGAGGAGACGGTGACGAAGGTCGTCACGGCCATCGTCATCTTCTTCTGCACGACGGCCCTGTCTTTCGTGCTGGGCCGCTGGTGGGGCCGGTACCAGGCCCGCAAGCAGTGGCAGCGCAAGCAGTTCCTCGGTCGGATCATCGTCAGCCTGAATACTTTCGGCGACGGCATGCTGAAGATCCGCACCATCTTCGAGCGTTCGCTGGAGGAAGTCTTCCTTAATCCCGTCGCGATCGAGAAAGTACGGGCGGCCTCGCTGCAGACGACGCCGGACAATCCCTTGCTGCCCGTCGCGAAACACGATCGCTGGTTTCTGCTCAACTTCGTGCTCAATGCAGTGGCGGAGCGCTTCAGTACCGGCCTCGTGAATTATGACGCGGGCCAACCGCTGAAACCGGTGACGTATCTGATCTTCCTGACCTGCGAGGTGGTCGGCGAGGACCGGCTGCGCAAGGTGCGGGCGATGATGATGCGCAAGGAATTATTGCTGGATTTCCCGTATCTGGACTCCATGCCGCAGTTCGAGCAACAGTGGCACCGCGACCGCGTTCTCACGCTGCGCCGAGCCGTGGAGATATACCAGCGAGAGCCGGATAACTTTCTGCCGATCGAGATTTACGTTTAGAGTCTGTCGCTGAAGTGGGATTTACGAGCCGCGACCGTCAGGGAGC
>JBBQPD010000441.1:0-5688 GCA_038331535.1 Gemmatales bacterium
GCGCTCCCTGACGGTCGCGGCTCGTTTGATTCCAATAGGGCCTTCACCTGCCGCGCCACGACCAACTCCTCGTTCGTCGGCATAATCCACACTTGCACGCGGCTGTTCACCATGTGCAGCGCCACTTCGCCCCTCGCCTCCGCGTTGCGCACTGGGTCGAGGTCGATGCCGAACCAGTCGAGGTTCGCGCACACCGCGGCCCGCATCGCCGACGAGTTCTCGCCGATGCCGCCGGTAAAGACGATGGCGTCGGCCCCGTTCAGCAGCAGCAAATAGGCGCCGAGATAGTGACGCACGGCCGCAATGAAAACGTCGAGCGCCAGCTGCGCCTTGCGATCGCCGGCCGCGGCGCCGGCCTCGATGTCGCGCAGATCGTTGTGGCCGCTGATGCCGAGCAGTCCCGAACGATTCGCCAGATCGTCGAGAAGCTGTTCCAGCGTCTTGCCGGTTGCACGCATCAGTGGCGGTAGGGCGAAAACGTCGAAGTCGCCAACGCGGTTGTTGTGCGGCAACCCGGACTGCGGACTCATGCCGAGGCTGCACGCCCGCGACTTGCCGTCCTCAATCGCGCAGATCGAACTACTACCGCCAAGGTGGCAGGAGATAATCTTTGCCCCAGGCTTGCCCAACAGCTGCGCCGCTCGTCCGGCGATGTAGCGGTGGCTCGCGCCGTGAAAGCCCCAGCGCTGAACGCCATGCTTCTCGGCCCACTCCAGCGGCACGGCGTACAGCCGCTCCGATGGCGAAATCGTTTCATGGAAGCCGGTCTCGAACGCCGCCACCAGTGGAATGTGCGGCAGTTCGCGGGCCAGCAGACGCATCGCTTTCGTGTACGGCGGGTTGTGGGCCGGCGCCACGTCGGCGTAGTCGTCCATCGCCGCCAGCACGTTTTCCTCGACGCGCTGCACGCCGCTGATTCCTTTGGCGTGGACCGCCTTGAAGCCGATGGCCGCCAGTTCCGACGGGTTCTTCAACGCGCGCCGTTTCGGGTCGGATAACTGTTCGAGGCAGAGCCGCACCGCCGCCGCGTGGTCCTTCACGGCGAGGGTGGATTCTTCCTTCTGGCCGTTCGCCTCGACGAAAGCGCGCGACTGCTCCGCACCGATCCGCTCGACGCCGCCGCGCGCTAGAACGCGCTCGTCGGTCATGTCGAACAGCCGATACTTGAAGCTCGTGCTGCCGAGGTTGGCGACCAGGATCTTCATTCAAGCTCTCAGTCCTCAGCTTTCAGCTATCAGCCAATCCGTACTTTCAGCCGTAGGGGCAGCCCCTCCCATCAGGGAGGGGTAACCCGCATTGACTGGCTGAAAGCTGAGAGCTAATAGCTGACGGCTATTACTTCAAAAACGTCTCCACCACCTCGCGCTCGGGGCGCGGGATGACGTGGGCCGAAATCAACTCGCCGTTGGCGCTCGCCGCCTGCGCTCCCGCATCGACGGCGGCGCGCACGGAGCCGACGTCGCCGCGCACGAACGTGGTGATGAACGCGTTGCCGATCTGCACCTGGCCGACCAGCTGGACGTTGGCCGCCTTGGTCATCGCGTCGGCGGCGGCGATGCAGGCGATGTAGCCCTTCGTCTCGATCAGGCCCAGCGCCTCGCCGTTGCCATTGCCGTTTCTCATATCGTGATTCGCCATGAATAGTGTCCTCGTGGTGTTCGTTAAGGTCGTGTCACTTGGCGCCGACCGGCTCGGCGGCCTTTTTGCCGGCCAGGGGCAGGATGCTGCCCAGGTCTTCGTGCGGCCGCGGGATGACCTGGACGCCCAGGACTTCGCCGACGCGCGCCGCCGCGGCGGCTCCGGCGTCGATGGCGGCCTTGACCGCCGCCACGTCGCCGACGACCAGCGCCGTGACCATGCCGCTGCCGATTTTTTGCCAGCCGATCAGCGTTACGTTCGCCGACTTCAGCATGGCGTCGCAGGCCTCGACCAGCGCTACCAGACCCTTGGTCTCGATCATGCCAAGGGCTTCCATGTGATTACTCGCCATTAAGGGTCTCCGTTGTCTCTTGCCGCTGGCGGCTTAGCGGTCGCTCCCCGCTAAGCCGCCAGCGGCGCTGTTATTTGAACAATTCCAGTTTCGTCGCCCGCGCCAGGTTGCAGGCGTTGCCCTCGTCCGTGTCCAGATGCACTTCCAGCTTCGACGTCGGCGACAGGCGCACCAGCAGGTCTTCCAGCACCGCCGCGCAGTCGCTCTGAATGCGTAGATTCAAGCGGTCGCCGTCCTTGACGCCGTACTCCGCGGCGTCGCTCGGCCCCATGTGAACGTGCCGTTCGTGGCGGATGACGCCGCGCTCCAGCCGGATCATTCCCGCCGGCCCAAGCAGGTACGCGCCCGGCGAATCGCGGTGGTCGCCGCTCTTGCGCACGGGACAATCGAGGCCGAGCATGATCGCGTCGGAGAACGCCAGCTCGACCTGATTGTGATCGCGGCACGGTCCCAGGATGCGGAGATTGTTAATCATCCGATGCCGCGGCCCGATGAACGTCACCGTCTCCTCGGCCGCGAAGAAGCCGTCCTGATACAGCGGCTTGTACGGCGTCAGGCGATGGCCCGTGCCGAACAGGCGCTCCAGATCGGATTGCGTGACATGGGCGTGCCGGGCCGACACGTTCACCACCAACTTCGCTTTCGCCGGCGCCTTCGTCGCGACGGCGTGGCCGTTGCCGTTGGCCGCCGGCACGCGCAACGCGTCGCGCACCATGCGCTCGACCAGCGAGCGCTCGAGTACCGTCGATGTCATGCGTCGAACCTCTCGACCGCCGCTTGCGGCTTAGCGGTTGCCGCCGCTAAGCCGCAAGCGGTTAGTTAAACCCGTCCGATTCGCCCGCCACGATCAGCCGCGCTTCCGTCTTCTCCAGCAGGATGCGCTGATCGGTCGTCAAATGCGGATCGATAATGAGCGTATCCACTTCGCTAAACGGGCACAGGAACGCCAGCGCCGGACGACCGACCTTCGTGTGGTCCGCCACCACCATCACCTCGTCGGCGCGACGCATCATCGCCCGTTCCGTCTCGACGAGCAGCAGGTTGCTGTTGAAGAACCCCCGCGCTGTGATGCCGCCGACGCTCAGGACCGTCAGGTGGACGTGAACGTCTTCCAGCATGCGGACGGTCAACGGCCCCAGCGCGACGCCGGTCTTTGGATAGACATAGCCGCCGAGCATCACCAGGTCGGTCTCGCGACTGCTGGCGAATAGCTGCGCGATGGGCAAGCTGTTGGTCACCACCTGTACCGACCGGCCAACCAACAGACGGGCGACTTCCAGCGTTGTCGTGCCGCCGTCGAGCAGGACCGTGTCGCCGTCGTGAATGCGGCCCGCGGCGATCTTGGCGACGAGCCGCTTCTCCTCCAGCTGACTCGACGAGCGCTCTTCCAGGGCCGGCAACGCGATCGCGTCGCCGACATAGATGGCGCCGCCGTGCGTGCGGCGGACCGTCCCCTGTTTGTGCCAGTACTCCAGGTCGCGGCGAATCGTCGAATACGACGCGCCCAGATCGCGGGCCAGGTCGTCCAGCGCGACGAAGCCCTTGGCACTAACCAGGTTCAATACCCGCTGACGGCGTTCCGCGACCAACATTGACAATCCTGCTTGATCTTGAGCAAAATCTCTCAGTCCATGATCGATGGTGACAGTTTATGGGCAGCATATACCTCATGTCAAGCATATTCTTCCAGAATATCCCAAATTCGCGCAGACCCGTCTGCTTCGCGTCTCCTGAAACGGTAAGCCTCTCGTCCAAACATTTTTCGTGGACGGGTGTTGCGGAGAAATGAGAGGTGGTATACTATACGCAGCGTACAATTCTCAGACGTTTTGCGCCTCGAATGCCGGCGGGTTGCTTCATGCCAGCCCAACTCCTTGCCCTGGATGACGGTCCCAGCATCTTGCTGGATAAGCCCATCCTGTTGTTAGGCCGGCATCCGGAGTGCGACATTCAGATCGATTCGCGCAAGATCTCCCGTCGCCATTGCTGTATCGCGCGCGTAAACGATTACCTTGTGGTGCGCGATCTCGGCAGCACCAATGGCCTGCGCATCAACGGCGTGCGCGTGCTGGAAGGCCGGCTCACCGAGGGCGACGAACTTACCATCGGCACGTCGCGCTACGAGGTGGTTTGGGAGTCCGCCGAGGGCAACGGCGTTCACCGCAAACCGGCGGCGAAGGCCAAGCCGTCGCCTGCGCCGGTTGAGGATGATGTGCTGGAATCGAGCGACGAGCCGGTGCCGCTGCCGGACCCCGACGCCGACAGTTCTCCGTCGGAGTACGCTCCGGCGCGGCCGCTCAAGATGGAGGAAGCACGCGAGCGCCCGCCGTCGCTCTTCCCGGAAGACCTGGACCTGCTGCCGATCAGCCGCGTCAAACTGCCCGCGGCGGAGGCGTCGCCTCCCCCGGAATCGAACCCCTCTCTTTAAAACCGCCGCACCCCGGCTTGCCGTTTCGCGCTGTCCTTATCTCTAAAAGCTACCTTGACGATCCGTATTATCCTCAAAAAAACCGGCCTGTAAGCGGGACGCTGGCGTCTTTTCGCAGCTGCCGGTTATCCGGAGGAATCCGGCGGAAATTGTTGGCGCGGATTTGACAGTCACAATCCATGTCCTAAGTTTGTGTCGTGAGCGGGCCACACCGAAGTCCAACGGACGACGGAAACGCCCGGCGGCGAAACGGTTACCACCTTCGCCTCTCCATCCTCGAAAAGGCAAACCTGTCGTGAGACGGGGGCGCAAAGCCAAGGGCCCCACGCGGGCGGCCGGGCTGCCGAAGGGATGCAGGGACCGCATGAACGAGCACCACGCGCCGAGTCTCGGTGGTGTCGTCCCTCCCCTCGCTTTTTTGCGCCAACCTGTTCCCCCGAGGCTGCGGTGAGGAGTGCCCTTCATGCCGACGAATCGGCGTTGCAGGCCACACTACGGGAGAACGGGAATGAAGTTTTGGTTCGCCAAACTGGGCCAGTTTCTCACGGAGGAGGAAGGCCCGACTGCGGTCGAATACGCAGTCATGTTGGCGCTGATCGTCGTGGTGTGCATTGCCGCCATCACCTCGCTCGGCACCAACGTCAGCAACACGTTCAGTAACGTATCGCTGAACTCGGCCGTCAAAGGCTCCTAACGTCAACCACTCGTGTCGGGATGGATGCAAGCGTCAACGACACACACACCGGAACATCGAACCAGAGGAAAGGGACAATCATGAAGAACCTAGGCAAGGCGTTGGTCAGTTTCCTGAAGAACGAAGACGGCCCGACCGCAGTCGAGTACGCCGTCATGCTGGCCCTGATTATCGTGGTGTGCATCACCGCGATCACGGCCCTCGGCACCAACGCCAGCAACACCTTCACCTACGTCAGCGGCCAGGTCAAAGGCTCCGGCAGCTGAATCGATCTGCCGCTGGCGGCTTAGCGGGAAGTTCTCGCGAAACCGCAAGCGGCGACCACAGCGGTTTACGGGCCGCGACGAAGCGGCCCACAAGGGACGGATAAACGGGTATGGGTGGCGACACCCAACAACAACCAAAAGGGGACGAGACACATGCGGAACTTCGGCAAGGCTCTGGTGAGTTTCCTCAAGAACGAAGACGGTCCGACCGCGGTCGAGTACGCCGTCATGCTGGCCCTGATTATCGTGGTGTGCATCACCGCGATCACGGCCCTCGGCACCAACGCCAGCAACACCTTCACCTACGTCA
>JBBQPD010000442.1:0-5682 GCA_038331535.1 Gemmatales bacterium
CATTCTCCCGTATGGCTTGGCAGGATCGAACGTCGTCAACAAAGTGGGGGCCGAAGCCTGGGAGGGACCGGGTTTGGCGGTCCAGTGGGTGGAAGTGGAAGGGCCGCTGAACGACACCTGGCCGCCGCCCGGACACCGCGAAATCTTCGGCGACCTGGCCCAGGGAAAGGCGCCGATCCGCGACTTTCCCGAGCGCGTGGAGGTGGTCTCGAAAGACCCCGAAGCCGACGCGGCGCGCATCCTCCGCCGTTTCGCGCGCCGGGCATTTCGGCGCGCCGTGACCGACGACGACGTCAAGCCATTCCTCACGCTCGTCAAGGCGAAGCTGGCCGAGAAGTACTCGTTCGAGCAGGCGGTGCGCGTCGGCCTGATGGGCGTGCTGTTGTCGCCGGAGTTCCTGTTCCTCCGCGAAAAGCCCGGCAAACTCGACGATTTCGCCCTGGCCAGCCGGCTGTCGTACTTCTTGTGGAGCACGATGCCCGACGAAGAGCTGCTCACCCTGGCCGAGCAAAAGAAGCTGAGCCAACCGGAGACGCTTCGCCGGCAGGTCGAGCGGATGCTCAAGCACCCGAAGGCGTCGGCCTTCACCGAGAACTTCGTCGGCCAATGGCTCAACCTGCGCGACATCGACGCCACGGAGCCGAGCCACATCCTCTACCCGGAATTCGACCACATGTTGAAAGTGTCGATGATCCGGGAGTCGGAGCTGTTCTTCGCGGAAGTCCTCAAAGACGACCTGAGCCTGACCAACTTCGTGGCGTCCGACTTCACGATGCTCAACGGCCGGCTGGCGAAGCACTACGGCATCCCCGGCGTGGACGGCTGGGAGTTTCGCAAGGTAGCGCTGCCGCCGGACAGCCACCGCGGCGGCGTGCTGACGATGGCGAGCGTGCTGAAGGTGACGGCCAACGGCACCTACACGTCGCCGGTCGGCCGCGGCGTCTTTGTGCTGGAGCGCATCCTGGGAACGCCGCCGGCGCCGCCTCCGGATGGCGTTGCCGCCATTGTGCCGGACACGCGCGGCGCCGTCACAATCCGCGAGCAGCTGGCCAAGCATCGTTCGGTCGCGTCCTGCGCGCGCTGCCATATCAAGATCGATCCACCGGGATTTGCCCTGGAGAGCTTCGACGTGATCGGCGGTTGGCGCGACAACTACCGGACCAGCGGCAACGGCGAAGTCGTGATGGTGGACGGCCGCCGCATGCCGTACCACAAAGGCAAAAAAGTTGACCCGGCCGACGTCCTGCCGGACGGGCAACGGTTTCAAAATATCGACGAGTTCAAGCAACTGCTTCTGAAAGACAAGGACCAGCTCGCCCGCGCCCTGACCGTGAAGCTGCTGACCTACGCAACCGGCGCGGCGCCTGGGTTGGCCGAGAAGCCGGAGATTGAGGCGATTGTCAAGAAGGTCCGCGACAAGAATTACGGGCTGCGCCTGCTGGTGCATGAGGTCGTCGCCAGCGATTTGTTTCTGCGGAAATAAGAAATCCGGTGAACCGACCGCGCTTGTGGTGAGGACTCATCTGGGAGAAACGGCGTGAAATCAGACTTGTCCAAAGCTGTGGGCTTTGCACCATAACGGCCAAGCACACATACAGGCATTTGCGGCGCCTTGTTTGCGGAGGACCCGTTCGTTCCGGTCGGCGCAGCAGGGGTGTAGGAGGAGTAGCCGAAACGAATTGTGTGCAAAGCCGCGACGCGCCGCCAATCCTCGTGCCACTCCGCTGGACGAAAAGCGTCGCCTTCTTCATTGCCCCCGCTGCACATCTGGTGTAACCTCTATTAGTAAGCCTACCCGCGCCTACCCGCCGCCTGCCGCACGCCTTCGCCCCCCGCCAGCCGAGAGCGAACATGGATACACTCTCCTCACGACAATATGCCGCCGCTCCGCGTTCTCTGGCCCTCGCCATTGTCGTCCTGGCGTTCCTCTCTTCTCGCAGTGACGCCGCGAGCCTGACCTGCTCCACCACCGTCATCGAGTTCAAAGACGCCTTCGCCGGCCGGCAACTGCTCGTCGCCGACGGCGAGCGCGATGTGACGCGCGCGGTGAAGTACGTCAGCGACAATCTCGCGGTCGCGCGGGTCGATGCCACAGGTTACGTGACGCCGACCGGCGACGGCGCAACCAGCATCCACGTCACGGCCGGTGCCGCGCGCCTGGACGTTCCCATCAAGGTAGCCGGCTTCGCCTCCGGAAGGTCGGTGGACTTCAAGACGGAACTGGTGCCCCTGCTCAGCCGACTCGGCTGCAATTCCGGCGGCTGCCACGGCAAGGCCAGCGGTCAGAACGGCTTCAAATTGTCGCTCTTCGGCTTCGACGCCGCGTTCGATCACGAGGCCATCGCGCGGGAGGCGCGCGGCCGGCGCGTCTTTCCCGCCGCACCGGACGCCAGCCTGTTCCTGATGAAAGCGACCGCCCAGGTGCCGCACGGCGGCGGCCAGCGTATGCGCAAGGACGGCCACGAATATCAGCTCTTCCGCCGCTGGATCGCATCGGGAATGCCTGCGTCGGCGCCGGACGCGCCGCACATCGTCAAGCTGCGCGTCGTGCCCGGCGATCACGTTCTGCGGCACGATCAGGCCCAGCAGCTCGCCGTCCTCGCCGAGTACAGCGACGGCGCCGTGCGCGACGTGACCCGGCAGTCGGAGTATTCCAGCAACCTCGACGTGGTCGCCAGCGTGGACGCCGACGGCCTGGTGCATGCGCACAAGTTGAGCGGCGAGGCGGCGATCATGGCCCGGCACATGGGCCACGTCGCTGTCTTCCGAGCGCTGGTGCCGCATGGCGAGCCGCTGACCGACATTCCGGAGTTCAAGCCAGCCAACTACCTCGACGAGCTGACCGTCGCCAAGTGGAAGAAGCTCGGCCTGCGCCCCTCGCCGCCAGCCGACGATGCCACGTTTCTCCGCCGCGTGACCGTGGACCTGTGCGGCCGACTGCCGACGACGGCGGAGGCCCGCGCGTTCCTCGCCGATACCGCCGCCGACAAGCGGGCGAAGGTCATCGACAAGCTGCTCGACTCGCCGGACTACCCTGCCTTCTTCGCGATGCGCTGGGGCAGTATCCTGCGCAACTCGAACCTCGCCGGCGCCGACCAGGCGGCCTACGCCTTTCACAACTGGATCAAGGACATGATCGCGCGGAACCGTCCCTACGACGAGTTCGTGCGCGGCGTCGTGGCGGCGTCGGGCGAATGGCAGGACGCCCCGGCGATCAACTGGTTCTGGCAGAGCCGCGACGATCAGCTCCATCAGGTCACCGCCGACACGGCCCAGGTGTTTCTCGGCGTCCGTCTGCAATGCGCGCGCTGCCATCATCACCCGTATGAACGCTGGGGTCAGGCCGACTATTACGGCCTGTCGGGCTTCTTCACACGCCTGGGCCGCAAGAGCTTCGGCCAGCCGCCGCCGTACTACGCCTCGGCCACGGTCACGTCCGGCGAGAAGAATCCGCTGACCGGCAAGTCGCCGGAGCCGAAGTATCTCGACGGCCTCGCGCCGAAGTTCACGCCGGAGGACGACCCGCGCCACGCCCTCGTCGATTGGATGGCGAAGCCCGACAACCCGTTCTTCGCCCGCGCCCTGGTCAACCGCATGTGGGGCCACTTTCTGGGACGCGGCCTCTATCACGAGGTGGACGACCTGCGCGACACGAACCCGCCGTCCAATCCGGAACTGCTCGACGCGCTGGCGAAAGATTTCGTCGCACACCAGTTCGACGTGAAGCACGTCATCCGCACCATCCTCAATAGCCGGGTCTATCAGCTGTCGTCGGAGCCGACGCCGCAGAACCAGAACGATCGGCAGAACTTCGCCCGCTATTACGGCCGGCGGCTGCTGGCAGAAGTCTTCCTCGATGCGATTAACCAGACGACCGGCAGCAAGGGCGGCTTCAGCGGCGTCAGCTCCAACGCCCGCGCCGTGGACCTGCCGCACGAAGGCTTCGGCTCGTACTTCCTGGATACATTCGACCGGCCGCGCCGCGTCACCGGTTGCGAATGCGAGCGCTCCAGCGGGGCGACGCTCGCCCAGGTGCTGCTGATTTCCAATTCCGAGGAGATCGAGAACAAGATCGCCGCGGGCGATGGTAGAATTGCCAGGATGATGAAGGAGAAGAAGCCGATCAAGGACATCGTCGAGGAACTGTACGTCAGTGCGTATTCACGCCTGCCGACGGCGGAAGAGTTGAAACGCAACCTGGCGTTCGTCGAGCGCGTGGACAACAAGCAGCAGGCGCTGGAAGACGTGTTGTGGGCGATCCTCAACACGAAAGAGTTCATGTTCAATCATTGACCGTGATTTGCCGCTTGCGGCGTAGCGGTCGCCACCCGCTAAGCCGCAAGCGGCAATTAGGGGGGCGCATCCCATGCTCGATATCGTGAATCGCCGCGGTTTCCTCAAGGTCGGCAGCCTCGCCGTCGGCGGCCTGACGCTGCCGGATCTCCTGCGTCTACGCGCCGCAGGAGCCGCCCCCGCGAAGCACAAGGCCGTCATCCAGATCTGGCAAGCCGGTGGACCGTCTCACCTCGACATGTATGATCTCAAGCCGAATGCCCCATCGGAGGTACGCGGCGAGTTCAAGCCGATCGCCACCAATGTGCCCGGCATTCAGATCGGCGAACACCTGCCGCGCCAGGCCGCGATCATGGACAAGCTGGCGATCCTGCGCTCGGCCTATCACACGAACGCCGGCCACGGCATGGGGTCGCAGTGGATGCTCACCGGCTATCAGCCGACCATCGAAGTCAACGATAACATCTATCCGTCGTGCGGCTCGGTCGTGGCGAAACTGCGCGGTCCCAACGAGCCGGGACTGCCGGCTTACGTCAACCTGCCGCGCTTGCTCAACCTCGGGAAGGCGGCGTACCTCGGCGCCTCGCACAATCCGTTCGCGCCGGACAACGATCCCAACCTCGATAGCTTCCAGGTGCGCAATCTCAAGCTGCCTGGCCGCGTCGATGCGTCGCGCCTGGAGCGCCGCCGCGAACTGCTGCAAGACATCGACAAGCTGCGCCGCGACGTGGACACGCGCGGCGACGTGGTCGGCCTCGACACCTTCTATCGCGACGCCCTGGAAATGGTGACGAACACCAAGGCACAGCGAGCCTTCGACGTGCAGAAGGAGCCGGACCGGTTGCGCGAGCGCTACGGCCGCAACGACCTGGGCCAGTGCTGTCTCCTCGCTCGCCGTCTCGTCGAGGCGGGCGTGACCTACGTGACGGTCCAGGCGGGCGGCGGCTGGGACTCGCACTCCAACAATTTCAAGCAGCTCAAGGACAACCTGCTGCCGAAGTTCGACCAGGCGGTCGCGGGACTGGTGACGGACCTGTGTGAACGCGGATTGCAGGACGACGTGCTGGTGATGGCGTTCGGCGAGTTCGGCCGCACGCCGAAGATCAACAAGGACGCCGGCCGCGACCACTGGCCGGGCGCCATGTCGATCCTCTACGCCGGCGGCGGCCTGAAGATGGGCCAGGCGATCGGCACCACGAACGCCACGGCCGAGTATCCGACCAGCAAGGCCGCCTCGCCGGGTTGCGTGCTCTCGACGATGTATCATGTCCTCGGCATCGATCCGGGGCACGTCTTCTACGACCAGGCGCAACGGCCACTGCCGGTGCTGAGCGAAGGCGAGCCGATCAAGGAGCTGATCGGGTGAGACGTTATTTACGAGCCGCGACC
>JBBQPD010000443.1:0-5677 GCA_038331535.1 Gemmatales bacterium
CCGTCAGGGAGCGCTCTTACGAGCCGCGACCGTCAGGGAGCGCTCTTACGAGCCGCGACCGTCAGGGAGCGCTCTTACGAGCCGCGACCGTCAGGGAGCGCTCCCTGACGGTCGCGGCTCGTATCCGCACGCCATTCATACGTCGCCGACTGCCCGATATTCTCTTCGACCTGCACGCGCAACACCGCGGGCCGATAGTTGTGATGCCGTTGCAGGTCTTCCAGCAGCCGTCGGCCGATGTAGCGGGCGAGCATCTCGGCCGTCGTGTTCTCAATCGGCAGCAGCACGCAGTCGTCGCGCGGGAACAGCCATTCGCGGTCCTTGTAACGGACGTGGACGCCGCGCGGCCCTTGCTCAATCTTGATGAACGGGTTCGCGGTGGCCAGCATCATGCGGTGATCGAGCTCGTCCGTGATCGCCTTGGTGCGCTGCTTCAGGGCGATGAAGTCGAAGACGTAGTGGTTATCGTCGAGCACGCCCTCGACCTCGACGGCGGCGCGGTAGTTGTGGCCGTGCAGCCGCTCGCACTTGTCGCCTTCGTAGCTGATGAAATGGCCGGAGCAGAAGACGAGGTAGTCCTTGGTCACGCGCACGGTAAACGATTCGGCCATGTTGATACTCCCCTTACTCTCATCATAGCCGCGGCCGCGCAACCGATGCAACTCGCCGGTGATGGGGTGCGTGAAATTGTTTACGTTTCGCGATCCACGCGCCACGATGTATCCTGTATGATGCAAATGGACCCGCCTTCCTGCTACCGTCCGGAGTAACCCCGTGAGCAATTCCTTCCACTCGAAGAGTCACACGTTAGCCAATACACTCTCGCGCCGCCGTATGCTCCAGCTCGGCGGGGCCGGCATGTTGAACCTGGCCGTTCCCGGCATCGTGGCCGCGAGTGTCGGCTCCAACGGTCCGAGCCGCGCCAGCGGGAAATCGTGCATCTTCATCCTGCTGTGCGGCGGCCCGAGCCATCTCGATACCTGGGACTTGAAGCCGGGCGCGCCGTCGGAAATCCGCGGTCCCTATCAGCCGATCGCCACGGCGGTCCCCGGCATGCGCATCAGCGAGCTGCACCCGCAACTGGCCAAGCTGAGCAAGCACCTTTGCCTGGTTCGGTCGATGACGCACCCCGGCAACATCAGCAACCATTTCGACGCCATGCACAACAGCCTGAGCGGCGAGGCCGGCGCGCCCGCGGACGCTCCCTACATCGGTTCGGTGCTGGCCAAAGTACGGCCCAGTGAGCGCAACGTGGCCTCCTATGTCTGGCTCATCAAGTGCGTTGGCGATCCGGTTTTCTGCGCCCCGAACATTGGCACGGGCGGCTCCCTCGGCGCTCCTTATGCCCCGATGTTCGTCGGCTCGGCCGACAATCATCCCGCCATGCCCGGTTTCCGGGCACCCGACGCCCTCTCCTCGACGGAACCTGCCGAGCGCATGGTCGGACGGCACAATCTGCTCGGCGGCCTCGACCGGGGCCAGAGCGCCCGGCAGCATGAATGGCAGCAACTCCATCAGCGCGCCTTCGAGCTGGCCACCGCGGCCGGACCGCGCCAGGCGTTCGAGATGGACCGTGAAGACCCGCGTGTCCGCGACCGCTATGGCCGCAATCCGCTGGGGCAAAACTTGCTGCTGGCGCGCCGGCTCGTCGAGTCGGGCGTCGGCTTCGTGACCGTCAACGGCTGGACCGGGCCGTCGCCAGGTGTGGCCGGCAACGGCCCGCCCAGCTCCAGCTGGGACATGCACGGCGGCGAAATGGGCATGGGCAACGCCTTCGGTACTGGTTCCTACGGCATGGGCTGGTGTCTGCCGGTCCTCGACAACGCGCTCTCGGCCCTGCTCACGGATCTGCAAGAGCGTGGCCTGTTGGAGAACACGTTGGTGGTGGTGGCCGGCGAGTTCGGACGCACGCCGCGCATCAACCAGAACGGCGGAGCGACGCCGGGACGCCAGCACTGGCCGTTCTGCTACTCGGCGATCCTCGCCGGCGGCGGCATTCGCGGCGGCATGGTCTACGGCGAGTCCGACAAGATCGGGGCGTATGTGAAGGACAAGCCGGTGCGGCCGCAAGACCTCAGCGCCACGATTTACCACGCGCTGGGAGTGCCGTTCGAGGCGCGACTGACGAAGGATGGGATCGCACGGCCGTTGAGTACGGGGCAGCCGATCATGGATTTGTTTGGATAGGGGCGGCAAGTAGTAGGCATGACCACATTGCGGTCGCGCAAGCGGTCAATGAGAAACTGTCGGAACTAGCGATCGGAGGTCAATCCATGAAGAAGCTCAATGGTGTGATCCACGGCAATTCCATCGAGCTAAACGAGGAAACCGGTTATCCAGACGGGCAGGTAGTGACCGTGCGCGTTGAACCTGTCAGACAGCGATTAAGCGCATCCGAAGCCCTGGAAGCCCTGAAACGGGCAGCTGGCAGCTGGGCGGACGACACGGACGGATTGGACCGCTATCTGGAGTGGAACCGAGAGCAACGAAAAGATAATCGGTGTGAGATCCGCGAATGAGTTTCCTTCTGGACACCGATATCTGCTCGGCTTATTTGAAAAATGACCGAACCGTGATTGGTCGAGTCATGCTTCATTTCGGAGGCTTATATGTATCGGTTATTACCGTGGGGGAGTTGCTGACATGGGCGCGGCGGGCTTCCGCACCGGCAGTGAGGTTACAGGGCGTTCAGGACTTCCTGAAATCTGTCACGTTGCTGGACGTAACCCCTCTCGTCGCCGAGACGTTCGGCGACCTGCGGGCCGGCCTCCTGGATCGGGGTGTCGTCGTAGGCCAGATGGATCTGTTCAACTCCGCGGTCGCCTTGGTCAACAACCTGACGATGGTGACGCATAACATTACCGATTATGCCAACATCCCCGGACTGACGGTTGTGGATTGGCAGCTCCCATAATCAAGAAGAGCCGGCTTCGCCGCCACGCTCTCAATCTTTCGCCCCGCCGAGTGTCACGTTGATCTTGTACTCGCTGTTGAGGTACGCGTGGGCCTCGCTGCCCTCCGGCGTCTTGGGATAGCGGTCGCACACCTGTTTCAGCGACGTGATTGCCGCCTCCTTGCGTTCCGCCTCCCGCTCCGTGTAAGCGATGTCAAGCAGGGCGCGCGGCGCCGACGGTGCGTGCCCTGCCATGATCTGGCGATAGAGCAGGATCGCCTCGTCGTATTGCTTGAGCTTGCGCTGGCACTTGGCCATCTGCTGGTAGTTCGTTGGGAAATGCTTCTCGGTGCCCCGGTAGGCGGTGAAAGCCTCTTTCCAGCGCTGCGCCTTGTACAGCGTCTGGGCGATCTCCCAGTGATGCTCCTCGGCATTCTTGGCATCGCTCGTCAGCAGCTCGCGATAGATGGCAATCGCCTGATCGAACTTGCCGCCGTCGCGATAGGTGGCGGCCGTCAGTACGAGCCATTGCGGAGCGTTCTTCACATCCTCCAGGGCCAGCCTGCGATAAATCTCGATGGCCGCGTCAAACTTGTTCTCCTCTTTCCAGCTCACCGCGATCTGTCGTTGGCCCTCGGCCTTGTCCTGGTACTTCAGGTAGGTCGCGCGCGCCAGGTCGCGCGCGCCGTTGGTCTTGTACCAGTACGCCAGATGACCGAGCAGTTTGTCGTCGGTGCCGAGCGTCTTGAGCATCTCCTCGTAGACTTCTCGCTGCTTTTCCGGCCGGCGGGCGTAGAGTTGAACGTCGGCGACAAGGTACCAGCATTGCACCGCGCGCGGCTTGCTCTTCTCATCGCCGAGGTCGGCCTTGACCTGCGTGCGCAGGTAGACGATCGCCTCATCGGCGAGTTTCAGGCCGCGCTTCTTGACCGCTGCGTCCGCGTCCCCGGTCAACTCCTGAAGAATTCCTAGCAGTCGGCCGATGCTGGGGTGCATCAGATACGCGGGCAGAACGTCCGCCTTGTAACTGGTCTCCAGCGCTTTCAAGCCTTCGCCAAACTCGCCCGCCATGAAGTAGTGCTGCGCGAGTTGATGCGACGCCTGCACGCACACCGGCGCCGTCTCGGGCTGACGCTGCACGTCAAACGCCAATTCCCGCAGCAGCGCCAGACGCCGGTCACCCTCGTTCTCCTTCGTGGCGATTTCGACGAGATCGAGCCGGGCGTGAACCGTGAAGACGTGCTTGGGTTGGGTCGTCAACAGCTTGGCATAAGCCTTCTTGGCGGCCTTCACATCGCCGATGTCCTTGTAGGTCTTACCGATCAGGTAGGCGGCCGTGACCGCTTCCGGCGTCTCGGGGTAGTAGTCGATGAGAGTCTGATAACCTTCCTTGATGGCGGTGTTCTGCTTGCGAAGTTGGACCTGGCAGTGCGACCATTTCAATTGGGCGAAGGAGGCTCCCTCGCTGCGCTCGTAGAGCTTGAGGAACTTCTCGTACTCGTCCGCGGCCACCTTCCACTTCAGTTCGCGGTAGTATTTCTCCGCGATGTTGAGCTGATAGCGCTCGACCTCGCGCAGCTTGGCCCAGCGGTCCAGCGACATCTCATCGAGCGGCCCGGCGGACGCGGTCATGGACCACGACAGCGCGATCAGGCAGACACAGAGAGACCGGGCGGCTCGGCTGGTGATGTTCACGGCTTCGGTCCTCGGAAGGTACTGATTACTGAGAGTCTGTCTCATAAAGTGTCGTTTCTCACGAGCCGCGACCGTAGGTGTCGTTTCTCACGAGCCGCGACCGTTAGGGAGCGTTTTTTTGCGGCATGTCCCCAGCGCTCCCTAACGGTCGCGGCTCGTAAAACCTATTTCTGGGACAGGCTCTGAGTACTCGGTACTCAGTACCGACTCACGGCTTCTGTGCCATATTCCATTTGTGTCGCTCCTGAAGCGCGTAGAACAGCACGTTGATGCCGAGCCGGAAGCACTCCTCCCAGACCTCGCGGCGAATACCCGCGTGGTCGTCGCGCCAGGCGTCGCTGATGGCGCCGGGATGGTAGTAGACGACCCAGCGGCCATCGACGTTCCAGCCGTAGGGAACCGTGCCGCCGTTGGCGACGACGATGGGCAGCGACGGCACGTTATTCGGCCGGCGATGAATGTAGTCGTCGCGCGGGATCGCCACTTCGCTGACGCCGGTCACTTCGCGCATGACGGCGAAGAACTGATTGTGGAAGTTCGCGCCGCCGAGGTTGTCGGCGAAGATCATGCCGTTGCGTTCGAGCAAATACTGGCGCAGGATCTTCTTGTCGGCCGGTGACACCTGAAAAGTCTGCGACCCCGCGACGAAGATCACGGGTGGAGCGGTGCGCTCCTGGAACGTCGCCAGCTGGTTGAAATCGACGTACTCGGTCTGTTCGGCCACTTTCTCGCGCGGCCAGCGCGCTCGTGCGGCGAACTCGTTCAGCAGGTTCAGGTCGCCGCCGCTGCCGAAGTTTTTGTCCCAGGATTTGTCGGCGTGGCGTAAGCGAATGAAGCGAACTTTACCCTTCCCCGTTCCCGAACCGAAGCCGCCGCCCGTGCCCGAGCCTGAGCCGAGGCCGCCCGTGCCGTCACCCGAACCGTCGCCCTGGCCGGAAATGCCGGTCTGGCCGGCCTTGTACTCGTTCTTGGTGATGTCGAGGAGCTTGAGATCGACCTTATCGATCCCCGGCACGCTGAACACGATGGAGCTATACGGGTTGATGACGAACTTCTTCTTGATTACCTTCACGATCTTGACGCTGGGAC